>CAZRYI010000125.1:0-6584 GCA_964604255.1 uncultured Nitrospirota bacterium | reverse complement strand
TTTATTGCAAACAGGATGTGAAGGTCACACGTGATCTCCATCGTTTTGGCTGCGATAACCAATTTGTTTATTACACCGATAGAATGAACCGTCGGGCAAAAGCCCCGGTGAACTGGTCCACATAAAAACAGGTCTGTATAAAAAATGATTGCCTTTCCTCATATTGATCCCGTTTTCCTCAGAATCGGCCCGCTCGCTTTTCGCTGGTATGGCATGATGTACGCCATCTCCTTTGTTTCAGCCCTTTTTCTGATTCGTGCAGTTGCCCTCCGAAAAAAACTCAAGATCACGCATGATCAAATCTCCGACCTGATGCTCTATGTTGCCCTAGGTGTGATTCTTGGCGGTCGTGTTGGTTATGTGTTGTTCTACAATTTTATGTTCTATCTTGAAAACCCCTCTAAAATCATTGCTGTTTGGGAAGGCGGCATGTCTTTTCATGGTGGCATGATCGGGGCGATTGTTGGGGGCATTCTCTACTGCCGGAAACAAAAACTGCCGGTTTATGAGGTCGCCGATGTGGCAATTGTGAGTGTGCCAATCGGATTAGGGCTGGGGCGGATCGGGAATTTTATCAACGGTGAACTCTTTGGTCGCGCAACAGATTTACCCTGGTGCATGGTTTTTCCGGGAGGAGGAGATGTTTGCCGACACCCTTCTCAGCTTTATCAGGCCGCATTAGAAGGCGCTGTACTTTTTGCCATCCTTTGGTTTCTTTCAAAAAAACAGATGGCCCACGGTGTCGTCTTTTGGTCTTTTATTCTCTTTTACGGCATTTTCCGCTTTGTGGCCGAGTTTGCCAGAGAACCCGATGCCCACATCGGACTCATGGCCGAAGTCTTGTCCAGAGGCCAACTCTTAAGTCTCCCTATGATTATTCTGGGGATCATGATGGTCTGGAAAAGACGCCTACCCGACGAATAATCGCTCCTGAACGACACAATCTAATCAGCATTTAATAATCAACCTTCACTAAAAAAAGGCCGTGAGCAGGTGCCGTTAAACCGGCGGCCCGCCTGTCTTTTGCCGCAAGAATGCCGGGGACTTCGTCTGCAGATCGTTGTCCACGTCCCACCTCAACAAGGAAGCCGACCAGGTTTCTGACCATGTATTGCAAAAATCGGGAAGCCTCGAAGGTAAGGGTGATTTGATCGTCCTTTTTTGTCATACCGATCCGCTTAAGATCGACCCGATGATTTTTCACCTCTGAGCCCGCGGCACAAAAAGAGGTAAAACAATGTGTTCCGGTGAGGGCGGTAGCCGCCTTTGACATCTGATTTAAATCAAGTGTTTGCCGGATAAACCAGGCCGTCCGATGCGTAAAAGCGGATCGTTGTCTGCCGTTATGAATGCAGTAGCGGTATTGTTTGTTTTTTGCGCTGAATCTTGCGTGAAAGTCGTCATCGACTTGTACTGCGGCACCCACGACAATGTCATCGGGCAGCAGTGCATTTAAGGCACGCTGCCAATCGTCAATTTTAATGCGGGTATTGTCCGATGAAAAGTGGGCTACTTGTGCAAGCGCATGAACTTTTGCATCGGTGCGCCCGGCCCCGTAAACAATAATTTTCTTTTGGGTCAGGCGGCTCAGAGCAGATTCAAGCGCTGCTTGAACGGTGGAAAGCTTTGTTTGTCTTTGCCAACCGTGATAGTTGCTGCCGTCATAAGCCAGGGTCAGCTTGATGATGGACATTTTATTTTCTGGTCTCTGAAGATTTAATATAGGCGCTAAGGCCTTTGAACAGGGCTTCGGCTGCTTGCTGTCGGTAGCTTTTGCTGCGGAGTCGTTTTTCTTCCCTGCGGTTGCTGATAAAGCTCATCTCGGCAAGGATGGCTGGCATTTCGGTATGAGAAAGCACATAAAAAGGGGCGCGTTTGACTCCTAAGGCGGCTGTTGGATACTTGGAGATCAAGTTCTTTTTGATGGCATTGTTGGTAAAGTGGGCGAGTTCGAGTGAGGCGTTTTGTGTATAGTCTCTCTCCAGATCATTTAAAATCATCTTTTGTAAATTGCTCGCTTCTTTGTGGGATGCAGCATTTTCCCGCCGTGCCGTTGCCAGCGCCCTTTTGCTGGATGCCTGACCCAGCAGATAGACCTCTATTCCCTTGAGCTTGCGCGATGCGGCTGAGTTGACATGCACCGAGATAAACAAGTCGGCATTATTTTTATTGGCGATCTGGGTTCGTTTTTTCAGTGAGATGAAAACATCGCTGTTTCGTGTCAGGATCACCTTTTTCCTCAGGCGTTTTTCAACCAGTTTTTTCAGACGACGAGAGATATCCAAGACGATGTCTTTTTCTTTTAAACCTTTCCGGCTGGTTGCACCCGGATCTTTTCCGCCATGTCCCGGATCAATGACGATGGTCCGGATTTTAAAGGGATCAGATGGCGCAGCGGGTGGATAAAAATCCAGCACAAGGCGATTCGGTTTTTTAAGCAGCATGACCTTGTGCGCACCAAGCTGTTTATAAGTAATTGAAAGTTCAACCTTTCCCGAACCCTTCTCTCGCGTTTCGATCTTTTTAAGCAGTTTCCCCTTGATCGGATGAGACTGCTTCCGCCTTAAAGATTTGCCAAGCACGGCCTGATTCAATCGAATCACCAGTTTGTGGGACTTGCTGATTCGATTCACTTTGTAAACAACGGGGCGACTGAGATCAATTACAACGCGTGTGCGTTCTGCGCTATTGGAATAGCGGATCTTTTCAACGACCGAAACCGGTTTTGATTTTGTCTTGGATTTATGGGCAAGAAGCGTTGGATCGGTCTTTTTCAGACGACCGGTTTCAGCACTTGTACAGGCAGGGAGGCCAAGGGAAAAAGAAAGGGCGAATATAAAAAATAAAAGAAATCGTTTCATGCATCCAGGCTACAAATCAGGGCCATAAAATAGCTGTAATTTAAGGAAGTTGTCAATTTTCAAACCCTTCACTCACAAAGTGCTTGCCATAAAAAAAGCCCCCCATTCTGTTTCGATGAGGGGCTTTTTTTTGAAATACTCGATTGTTCTAAATCTGAAAGCAGTTTCGACTAAACTTCAGCCAGGGCCTCTGCTTCAACAAAGTCGGGTGCGTTGTCTTTTAAGGTCGCTCGAATTAAACAGCCTGCCTTGAATCGCCCTTTTAAAATCTGTTCCGACAAGGGATCTTCAACGTTCCTCTGAACACATCGCCGCATCGGACGGGCACCATAGATGGGATCGTAGCCTTCCTGAACCAGCCAGTGCAGCAGCTCATCACTGACTTCAAGAGTGATTTCCTTCTCAAGCAGCTTGGCATTCAGTTCCTCAATCAGAATCAGAATGATTTTTTCAAGGTGCTTTTTCTCAAGTGGATGGAAGACCAGAATGTCATCAATTCGGTTTAAAAATTCAGGATTAAAGGCTTTTTTCAGCTCTGCCTGAACCGAGTCCTTCATTTTTCCAAGGATGCTGTAGTCCGACTCTTCACTCTGAAAACCGAGTGACCCGGTTTTGCCAAGCATCCGCGTGCCCAGGTTAGAAGTCATGATGAGCACCGTATTTCTGAAATCAACCTTCCGACCGAGACTATCGGTCAGATAACCGTCATCCAGCACTTGAAGCAGAATGTTAAACATGTCTGGATGCGCTTTCTCGATTTCATCGAAGAGCACAACCGAATAGGGTCGTCTGCGAACCTTTTCGGTCAACTGTCCGCCTTCTTCATATCCCACATATCCTGGAGGTGCGCCGACAAGCCGTGAGCTTGAAAATTTTTCCATGTATTCCGACATGTCGATTCGCACGAGGGCTTCATCGGTATCAAAGAGAAATTCGGCAAGCGCACGCGCAAGTTCCGTTTTTCCAACACCGGTTGGTCCTAAAAAGATGAAGGAACCGATGGGTCTGCGATCTCCTTTTAGGCCAGCGCGAGAGCGTCTGATGGCACGGGAGATGGCCGAAATGGCCTCTTCCTGACCGATGATGCGGTGATGCAGCTCATCTTCCATGTGAATGAGTTTCTGTGTTTCTTCTTCCTCAATTCGGAAAAGGGGAATGCCTGTCATTTTTGAGACGACGCAGGCAATCTCTTCTCGATTGATTTCAGGTCGGTTTTTCTCCTGTTTCTTTTTCCATTCCGCAGTGGTCTCGCCAAAAACTTTTTTGACTCGCTCCTCTTCTTCGCGGTAGCGCACGGCTTCTTCAAAATTTTGAAGCCGGATTGCCACCTCTTTGTCACGGACAATCTTTTTCAATTCCTGCTCAAGGTTTCTGAGTTCTTCCGGTCTGGAATAGGCCTTTAATCGTGCTCTGGAACCGGCTTCATCAATCACATCAATGGCTTTGTCGGGCAGGAAGCGGTCGGAAATATAGCGAGTGGAAAGCCGAACCGCCTCATCAACCGCTTCATCCGTAATCGTGACCCGATGATGGGACTCATAGCGGTCTTTCAAACCTTTAATGATCTGCACCGTTTGCGATGAGGAAGGAGGCTGGACATGGATTGCCTGAAAGCGCCGTTTTAAAGCGGAATCCTTTTCGATGTGTTTGCGGTATTCATCCAGGGTGGTTGCGCCGATGCACTGCATTTCGCCACGCGAGAGCGCAGGTTTCATCATGTTCGAGGCATCAATGCTGCCTTCAGCTGCACCCGCGCCCACCAGGGTGTGCAATTCATCAATAAAGATAATGATATTGCCGGAAGTGAGAATCTCCTTCATCACGACCTTGAGTCGCTCTTCGAACTGTCCCCGGTATTTTGTTCCCGCAACCAGAGAACCCAAGTCCAAAGAAATCACCCGGCGATTAAAGAGGTTTTCCGGCACATCCATCGCAATGATCTTTTGCGCCAAACCTTCTACGATGGCTGTTTTTCCAACACCCGATTCTCCGATCAGTACAGGATTATTCTTTGTCCGGCGGCTTAAGATTTGAAGGACACGTTCAATTTCGTCTTGACGGCCAATGACCGGATCAAGGCCACCTTCACTCGCCATTTTTGTGAGATCGCGACCGAATTCATCCAGTGCAGGCGTACTGCTTTTACGATCTCTTTCACGCGGGGTCGATTTTCTGAGTAGATTGATCGTCAACTGTCGGGCTGTTAAGAGGTTGCCACCCAGACTGCGCACGGTCTTTCCGCCGATCCCGTCTTCCTCTCTTAGAACACCCAATAAGAGGTGTTCGCTGCCAATATAATTATGTCCAAGCAGCTTCGCTTCTTCGACGGCGTATTCAATGACTTTTTTCACTCTCGGGGTAAAGGGAATTTCACCAAAGGTCATGGTATTGCTACCGCTCGGTAGGTTTCTCTCGACTTCTAAGCGGATCTGCTCAACCGAAAGTCCCATCTTTTTAACAACAGCAATCGCAACACCATCTCTTTCTCGTAAGATAGCCAGGACGATATGTTCCGTTCCCAAATAATCATTCTGGTGCTGTTCTGCTTCTTCTCGGGCGAGAATAATGATCTTTCTTCCTCGATCCGTAAATTTCTCAAACATCTCTCTGCACCACCCTTTTTTAAGGTTATTATTATGAAAACCGACACCTGAAAACCCGCATCGTAGACTCTGATTTAATTGTATCTACGGCAGTTTTGGATGTCAAGGTGGATCGCAAGCCCTACAAAAGCCGAAAATGGTAGCCCAAAAAGGGCCTTTCAAAAAATGAAAGGCCCTCCCCAAAATGGCAATTTTTTTGCCGGTATTTTTCTCCGAGATAAAACCTCAAGCGCTCAGAATCCGCTCGCCTTTTCTAAGTGGATTTCAGCTTCTTCTTCCATATAGATCGGATGTAGAAAATCCCGAACAGAGACCACACCCACAATATCACCATAGTGCCGTACAACGAGATGGCGCAGCTTTTTTTCTTCCATCAATGCATTGGCCTCAATCACCGACTGCTGTGCTTCGATTGAAATCAAAGGTGCCGCCATCACCTCTTTCACCTGGACAATTGCAGGAGTATGTCCTTTTGCGACGACCTTCCTAACGATATCGACCTCCGTAATCATGCCGACATATTCTGCCTCATGTTTCACTAGGAGACTGCCAATGCCAAGCCGCAACATCTCCTCCGCTGCTTCCTGCACAGTCCGTTTCCCGTCGATTGAGAAAATTTCCTCAGACATTAACGATCCAATTTCCGGTATCATTTTGCTCTCCTCCATTTTTTAAGATGGCCGATTCAACTCTTGAAATCCTTCAAGCGCCGAATTTTGGATGTAGTGTTTCATGGCGGTTTGCCGGGAGTTTAAACAAAGCACGCTCACCATTCTTTTCCCATCGTGAAAAAATGGGAAAAATCCGCACAAGGTTTTTTCCAGCAGGTACTTCGGTCTTTTTTTTGTAAATCGCCAGCAAGGGTAGTGAAAAGACAATCGCTAAAAAGGTAGCGGTCAGAATCCGATAGAAACCCGCCCTTTCAGAAATGGGTCTGGGTGAATGGCGGCTACCATCATCAAAAGAGAGCATCGGCGCACCACTATAAGCCGTGGCGACGCTACCCGCCGATATCGGTCCGACATTCAATCCGCTGAGTATCGGCAAAGCTTCAATGCTGCCAGCAGAAGTCAACTCCTGAATCAATGCTGCTCTCTCAAAGCGTAATTGCCGTAAATCA
>CAZRYI010000124.1:0-6616 GCA_964604255.1 uncultured Nitrospirota bacterium | reverse complement strand
TTAGCGGTCACACTCTCCCATCACGATATCGTAAGTGCCAAAAATGGTGATGATGTCGGCGATCATGTAGCCCTTCGCCATAAAATCAAAAGCACCCATATGTACAAAAGAAGGGGCGCGAATCTTCATGCGATAGGGTTTGCCTTCTCCCTGACTCACGATGTAAAAACCAAGTTCTCCTTTGTGAGCTTCCGTGCCGCAGTAGATATCCCCTTTCGGGGCATTAAATCCCTGCGTAAAGAGTTTGAACTGGTAGATCATGCTGTCCATATCTGTAAAGACCCGCTCTTTTGGCGGGGCAACCACCTGAGGAATATCTGCTTTGCATTCACCCTCTGGTATTTGCTCAAGACACTGTTTGATGATTTTTGCACTTTCTTTCATCTCTTCCATACGAATCCAGTAGCGATCGTAGGTATCACCTTTTGTACCCAGCGGCACTGTCCATTCCACCTTGTCATAGGCCCCGTAGGGTGCAACTTTACGCAGGTCGTAATCCACACCCGAACCACGAAGTGTTGGGCCGGATAAACCAAAGGCCACGGCATCTTCGCCCGAAATCACGGCGATGTCCTTTGTCCGGGCCAGCCAAATTCGGTTGTTGATCAAAAGTGTGTCGTATTCTTCTATTTTTTCAGCAAAAGTGACGAGGAACTTGGAAAGGTCATCAATGAATTTTTGCGTGAAATCCCGTTCTACACCGCCGACACGATACCAGGAGGTCGTCAAACGTGCGCCGCAAAGTTCGGTAAAAAGGTCGAGCAAGTCCTCCCGGTCACGAAAGGTAAAAAAGAATACTGTCATCGCCCCAATATCAAGCGCTTGCGTGCCCAACCAGAAGAGATGACCGATAATGCGCTGCACTTCGGCAACAATGGTTCGCAGGTATTCCGCACGCTCCGGCACCGTAATGTCGAGCAGCTTTTCAACCGCACGCACATAGGCAAAGTTGTTGTACATGGCGCAAACATAATCAAGGCGGTCGGTATGGGGAATAAACTGATTGTAAGTGATGGATTCAGCGATCTTTTCAACACCGCGGTGCAAAAAACCCAGAACAGGCTCGGACTTAAGAACCTTTTCACCCTCCAGGGTCATAATCACTTTTAAAACACCGTGGGTCGAGGGATGTTGTGGCCCGAGGTTTAAAAGCAGCTCTTCCGTCCGCAAAAGCGGGAGCGCATTTTTACCTTTTGATCTTTCTTCTACTGCTGGATCTAGTGCCATATGATTTTAGTCATTCCTGTTTCTATCACTGCTTCTGTCAAAATGACTTTTAATGCGGAAAATCAAAACTATCCCGCCAGCCTCTGCCTTGTATGGGGAAATTTTTTCGCAGGGGGTAACCTTCTTCGTAGTCATCGGGCAGCAGAATGCGTTTCAGTTCCGGGTGATTGTTAAAACGAATCCCCATCATGTCGTAAACTTCGCGTTCCAGATAGTTGGCGCCCTGCCAGATTTCAGTGACCGAATCAATATTACAATCATCTTCAGGTACACGGACTTTCAGCCGAATCTGATGTTTTTTTCGGATGGAAAAAAATTCATAGACGACTTCAAAGCGCTCGTCCTCCCCCATGAAATCCACAGAGGTAATGTGGATGGGATAATCAAAATCGAAATCGGCATCGTCTCGAAGACAGCGGCAAATGGCAACAATTTCATCTCGTTGGACGTGAATCGTCAGATCCCCTCGGAAAATCGTGGCACCGATGTAAGACAGCGGGAAATCCTCTCGGATTTTCTGCGTCAGGACATGATCCTCACCCGTTTCCATGCCATTCGGAATCTTAAATCGTCTCATTTTATTTGCATACCTTTAGGCCGATTCAATGATTTCATCGCGTTTCACAAAAACCTTTTTTTGCATGATTTGTTTCTGAAGCTGCATCAGTCCTTCTAAAAGCGCTTCCGGAGTCGGCGGGCAACCGGGTACATATACATCCACAGGTATAAAACGATCCACACCCTGCACGACGCTGTAGGTATCATAAAAGTTGCCGGAAGTCGCGCAGGAACCCATCGCAATCACATAACGCGGTTCGGGCATTTGATCGTAGACTTTACGAATGACGGGAGCCATACGACGGCAGACGGTGCCGGAAACAATCAAAAGGTCGGACTGCCGGGGAGAGCCGCGAAAGATGCCGGCACCAAAACGGTCCATGTCATAACGGGAGGCCACGGCGGCAATC
Organism: uncultured Nitrospirota bacterium; assembly: GCA_964604255.1. Lineage (GTDB taxonomy): Bacteria > Nitrospirota > Nitrospiria > SBBL01 > JAADHI01 > JAJDBU01. The sequence goes on along the minus strand of CAZRYI010000124.1, from coordinate 4,421 downwards.
ATTTCAATCGCACAGCAAGCCAGACCAAAAACCATCGGCCACAGGGAACCCTTCCTGGCCCAGTTGACGGCTTGATCCAACTTAAGCGTCACAAAGTTGGCTTCAAATTTTCCGGTTAATCCCATTCAAGACCTTTCTTTTTCCAGGCATAAACATAGGCCACCAGAAAGAGCGCGATAAAGATAATCATCTCTATTAAACCGAAGAGACCGATTTTATTAAACACAACGGCCCAGGGGTATAGAAATGCCACCTCCACATCGAAAATCACAAAAAGCATGGCAATGATGTAATAACGGGCGGGAAAAGGATTTCTTGCATCGGAGATGGGTTCGCTGCCGCATTCGTAGGTGGACAGTTTTTCCTTGTCGTCTATTCGTACTTGGACAAAATAACTTATTACGAGTGTGCCGATACCGAATGCGAGCGAAATCGCAATAAAGATAAAGATAGGGATGTAGTTAACTGGCGCAACGTCACCCATCATAACAAGGTCCCGCCAGTAAGGTGTTGTTAGATAAGATAATCACGACGTATTTTATCTTTCTAAGAAATGGATGTTCAATGGAGGAAAAGGCCCATTGCCAGGGTGTAGGGTCTAGGTCTAACGGCCTAGATCCTTGCGGTTTTGAAAAAGATTTGTTATTTAACTGAATTATCGTGGAGAAATCAATGTTGCGTTTTAAATTACTCATATTGCTGGTGTTATTGCTGTCGGCCTGTGCTGGCACTGAGGAAAAGTCTGAACTGCTCACCATTCTCGGCGTGGATGAAAACATTGTCGATACCAATCACGAGTCCGAAAGCACTTATGATGCACTCACCTTGCTCAAACGAGGAGAAGCCTTCTTTGTAAAGGAAGATTACATTGAAGCCGTCGCCGAATTTGAACGCTTTCTTTCGCTTCATCCCTTTCATCGCATGGCTGCTTTTGCTCAATACAAAGTGGCGATGAGTTATTTTCATCAGATTCACACCATCGACCGCGACCCCGCACCCATGGAAAAAGCCCTGACCGCCTTTCAGAGGGTGAAGACGCAATTTCCGCTTTCGCTTTATGTTGATGAGGCGACGGAAAAAATTACCGAGCTTAAAAACCGGCAAGGCGAGTATCAGTTTCAGATCGGCCGTTTTTATTACCGTACCGAGGCCTATCCTGCTGCAATTGCACGTTTTGAAAAGGTGCTGGCCCGCTTTACAGAGGGAGAGCTTGCCGAGAAGGCCCTCTTTTTCCTGGGAAAAACCCATTTCGGTGCCGGTGATCCTGAATCTTCTCTAAAGGCTTTTGAAAATTTACTGGCAAGCTATCCCGACAGTGCCTACAAAGATGACATCGAAGAAATCCGGCACGAAATAGCGACCGCCTCCCCCAATTCGTGATCGCAGACAAAGCACAATATTATCCCGTTTTTCTTAACATGAGCGGATACAGTGTCATCATCATCGGTGGTGGCCCCGTTGCCGAAAGGAAGGCTGCCAAGCTCATTGCAGCCGGGGCGATGATTACTCTCATCAGCATTACAATCACCGAAAATTTAAAACGTTGGTCCATCGAAAAAAAGATAAAGGTACTCTTGCGCCCCTTTCGCCGGGGAGACTTAAAACACGCCAGACTCGTTTTCGCTGCGACCGATTCCGAGCGTGTGAACCGCGCCGTCTGTGAAGAAGCGCAGCGGGGAGGAGCCTTTGTGAACGTGGCAGATCAAAGTGTCGCGGGCGATTTTATTGTGCCTGCCGTTTTTTCCGGGCCAAATTATCGTGTCGCGGTGGCAAGTGAAGGCGAAAGCCCATCACGATCAGTCAGAATTCGGGATCAGATTAAGGAACTTTTGTTGGATCAGGAATGTAAGGAAAAATACAGTGAAACTTGATAAGTGTCTGACACGAGAAACACTTCAGAAAGAAATCAAAACCCTACAGGCGGAGGGCAAAAAGCTGGTCTTTACCAATGGCTGTTTTGATTTGTTGCATGTCGGCCATGTGCGCTACCTCAGTGCCGCGCGCAAACTCGGTGACCGTCTTATTGTCGCCGTCAATTCCGACCAATCAGTGAAGACCTTGAAAGGCCCCAAGCGCCCCATTGTGCCGGAAGCAGAAAGACTGGAGGTGTTGTCCGCCCTCTCCTGCATCGATTACCTCATCCTCTTTTCCGGAAAAACCCCGGAAGAATTGATTGTAGCGCTGACACCCGATATCCTGGTGAAAGGAGCCGACTGGGCGCACAAAGACATTGTCGGCGGAGACTTCGTAGAACAACGCGGCGGAAAAGTCGTCCGCATTGCTTTGGTTGAAGGCGCCTCAACCACTTCAATTATCGAACGCATCGAAAGACGGATGGCACAACAATAAACAGCAACCCTTTCCGAAACAACGCAATGACAATCAGCCGACAGCAATCTTCACCCTTCTCCTCCGTCTTTGAAGCGATGGATTTGGGGGAGAAAAAAATTAAAATCAGTGGCCTCGCAGGTTCGTCACAGGCCTACTTCCTTGCCGAACTGGCAAGGGCCGGACGCTCCTTTTGTCTCGTCGCTCCCTCATTTGAACAAGCGGAAGACCTGCTTCGAGAGACTCGCTTCTTTTTGGCGATTGCTCAACAAAGCGCTGGAAATTCGGTCGCAACACTTCAAGCGGAAGTGCCGCCGGAGATTCTGTTTTTCCCTCCCTGGGATATTCTGCCCTATGAATCGGCACTGCCCAGGCCCGACCGCATTGCCGAGCGATTGAGTTGCCTGCACCGTTTAGCCAAGTGCGACTTCAAAAAATCGAAAGAAACAGCGGAAGATGAAAAAAGTAACTTCAACATATCCTCGTACTCAGTTATCACAACCATTGATGCTTTTGTGCAAAGGGTTGTCGGAAAAACCTTTTTGCTTGATCAAAGCCTGTCTCTGCGTATCGGGGAAACACGATCACGGGAAGACTTGATTGAGCGACTTTTTTCACGGGGTTACGAAGTTGAAAGTGTTGTTTCGGGGCCGGGTGAGATTGCTGTGCGGGGGGGCATTATTGATCTTTTTCCTCCGGCGATGGATAGACCGGTTCGCATCGAATTTTTCGGCGATGAAATCGACTCCATTCGCAGCTTCGACCTTGAAACGCAACGCTCTCTGAAATCACTTGAGCAGCTCGAAATCATCCTCGGCAAAGAAGACCTGCATGATGCCAATTTTTATCGGACACCCTTTTCAGACTATCTCGACAAAAAAATGCTCTTGATTCAGCATGAACCAGAAACCCTGCTTTCAAATGGAAAACGCTACCTGGAAGAAGTCAAAGAAGCCTCGTTTTTTGCCATCAAGCGAGACAGTGAATTGCCAAAAGCCGAGGCCCTATTTCTACCGCTCTCCCACTTGGCCGACAGTGCATTTCACCGGATCACCCTCGACATTGAAGGCCTCTTTGTCCGTCCGGAAAAAGGGGTGCGCCGACTGAGCTTCGAGACCCGCTCCTCCGCCGTGCTGGGTTTTGATCGCCCGGAGCAAAGTTTTGAAGAAACCAGTGCGCGTTTACAAACACTCCGCAAAGACCACCTCATCATACTGGCCCTGAAAAATCAGCACCAACTAGAGCGCTTTGAACGCTTGCTAAGCGACCATGATGTGCCCTGGGGAAAGCTGTCACAAATCGAAGCTTCTTTACCTGCCCCACCCGCACCCATTCTTTTATGTATCGGTCATCTCTCCCAGGGTTTTGCTTTAGAAAATACTGAACTGATCTTTTTGACCGATGATGCCTTAATGGGAGGTCGAAAAGGAACGGGTCATGCCACGCGGACAAAAACAGGCAAGGCGAACAAACTCAAAGGTTTTCTGGCCTCGTTTGAAGATTTAAAACCGCGTGATTATGTGGTGCATATTGATCATGGTATCGGGCGCTATATCGGCCTTAAACGGCTGAGCATTCGGGAGGGCGAACGCACAAGTGCTTACGAAACCGATTTCATGGTGCTTGAATATGCAGGGGGCGACAAGGTCTACGTGCCGCTCGAATCGTTCAGCCTGGTGCAGCGCTATGTTGGCGCAGAGGGTTCTTCTCCAAAATGTGACCGACTGGGCGGAATGCGTTGGAGCAAGGCCAAAGCCAAGGTCAAAGGCGAGATTAAAAAAATGACGGGCGAACTGCTCGAACTCTATGCCAAACGAGAACTCGCAAGAGGACAGTCTCTGGAGATCTCCACTTCTGATGCCGAAGCCTTTGCTGCTGCTTTTGAATTTGAAGAAACACCTGACCAGCTTCGTACCATTCAGGAAGTTGCCGCCGATATGGAATTGGAAAAGCCCATGGATCGGCTCGTTTGCGGGGATGTCGGTTATGGCAAAACCGAAGTCGCCATGCGTGCCGTCTTTCAAGCGGTGATGAGTGGTACTCAAGCCGCCATCATTGTCCCGACGACTTTGCTTGCCCAGCAGCACTTTCAA
>CAZRYI010000123.1:3538-6632 GCA_964604255.1 uncultured Nitrospirota bacterium | reverse complement strand
TATTTGAATGCCCTGATGGGCAAGGGTGTGCATGTCATTACGGTGAATGACTACCTCGCCTCAAGAGACTCCCTATGGATGGGACAGGTCTATACTTTTTTAGGATTGAACATCGGCAGAATCCAACACGATGCCCCCGATACTGAGCGTCAAGAGGCCTATGGTGCCGATATCACCTATGGCACCAACAACGAATTTGGTTTTGATTATCTGCGCGACAACATGAAGTTCGACCCGAAACAATTTGTTCAGCGTTCACCGTATTATGCCATTATTGATGAAGTCGATAGCATCCTCATTGACGAAGCCAGAACCCCGCTGATTATTTCCGGCCCCTCTGAAAACTCTACCGAACTTTATTATCGCATCAATCAAATCATCCCCAGTCTCAAATTTGAAGAACATTACACCATCGAAGAAAAAAGCAAAACTGCCACCTTAACCGAAGAGGGAAACGCCAAAGTAGAGCAACTATTGGAGGTGGACAACCTCTACGACTTGGCGAATATTTCCCTTGTCCACCACGTCGGCCAGGCTTTAAAAGCTTATTCCCTTTTTAAAAAAGACATCGACTACGTGGTCAAAGACGGTGAAGTCATTATTGTGGATGAGTTTACCGGTCGCTTAATGGCAGGGCGACGATGGAGTGATGGGCTTCACCAGGCCGTCGAAGCAAAAGAAGGGGTGAAGATCGCAAACGAAAATCAAACCCTGGCCTCTGTCACCTTTCAAAACTATTTCCGGCTCTACAAGAAACTGGCGGGCATGACCGGAACGGCGGATACCGAAGCAGCCGAATTTCACAAAATCTACGGTCTTGAAGTCATCGTCATCACCCCGAACAGAATCCTGGTACGAAAAAACTATGCCGATGTCATCTACCGGACAGACAAAGAAAAGCTCAATGCCATTGTCGAAGAAATTGCCGAACTGAGCGAAGTCGGACAGCCCGTCCTTGTTGGGACAATTTCCATTGAAAAGTCAGAAGAAATTGCCAGCCTCTTAAAACGCAATGGCGTTAAGCATGCCGTATTGAATGCAAAACATCATGAAAAAGAAGCCGACATCATCGCACAGGCCGGTCGTAAAGCCGCGGTCACCATTGCAACCAACATGGCAGGGCGAGGGACAGATATTCTCCTGGGCGGAAATGCAGAGGCCCTCTATAAACAATATCAACTGCAACATCCCAATGCAGAAGCAGAAGTGTTGGAACAAGTAGAAAAAAAGTTTGAAGAAGACTGCATCGCTGAAAAAGAAGAAGTGCTCAAGCTCGGAGGACTGCATATCATCGGCACGGAACGCCACGAATCCCGCCGAGTGGATCACCAGTTGCGAGGTCGGGCCGGACGACAGGGCGACCCCGGTTCCTCCCGATTTTATCTCTCCCTAGAGGATGATCTGCTTCGCATTTTTGGCTCCGATAAGATTTCGAGCCTGATGGGCCGTCTCGGCATGGAAGAGGGTGTGCCCATTGAGCACCGCATGGTGACCAAGGCCATTGAAAATGCGCAGAAACGGGTCGAAGGGCATAATTTCGATATCAGAAAACAGCTGCTTGAATATGACGATGTGATGAACAAACAACGTACCGTCATCTATGAACGGCGACGAGATATCCTTTTTCCAGACAACATTCATGACGACATTCAAGATATGATCGAAGGGCAGGTCGATGAACTGCTGGATCAGTATTGCCCTGAAGATGCCTATTCAGAAGCCTGGGATGGCGATGGTTTGATCGAAGGTCTGTCTCATGAATTTGCAATCGAACTCACAAAAGAGTCACTCGGTTTCCCAGAAATCGGTCGCGACGCCTTAAAAGATACAGTGCTTGAGAAAGTAAAAGCCTTCTACCAGCAGAAGGCTGCAGTCTTTGGTAAAGACTTACTCGGCACCATTGAAAAACAGATTTTTCTCCGCATGATCGACAGTCAGTGGAAAGACCATCTGCTTGCGATGGACTCCCTGAAAGAAGGCATCGGTTTGCGAGGTTATGGACAAAAAGAACCGCTGAGTGAATACAAAAAAGAAGGTTTTGAGATGTTCAGCGCCATGATTGATCGCATCAAGCGAGACACCATTGAACATCTTTTCCGGGTACAGATCGTTACAGAAGAGGAAGAAAAAAAACCTGTGGCCTCTGTTTTCCCCCGTGAGCAGGCCATGCAGATGGGGCGCGGTGAATCCCCCGCACCGGCAGCAAAGACGATTCAGCGTGAAGGTAAAAAAGTCGGACGAAATGATCCCTGCCCTTGCGGAAGCGGGAAAAAATATAAAAAATGCCACGGCTAACAGCATTGAAGAAATCTCCCCCAAAAAAAACCACTCCTGCCAAACAACAAACGCTCCAATCCATCCGCAAAGAAAATAGCGCGCTCAAACGGGAACTCCGTCAGCAGTCAAGGGAGTTTTCAATTTTTATGGATGCGGGTTTATCTTTAGCCTCCACCATCGAATTTAAGAAGGTGCTTCGCATCATCCTGAGCGCTGCTCGCAAACTGGTGAGATGTGAAGACTGGTCCCTGCTTTTATGCGATGACACCTATACCTACCTTCAATACGAACTGATCAAACGCACACAGGATCCCTCCATCAAAAACAAAAGCATTAAAATTGGAGAGGGGCCAGCGGGCCGGGCACTTGAAAAAGGACTTCCGATCCTGATTTCCAATCACTCTGGAAAACGGGCGGAACTTGAAAGCACCTATCCACATCTTAAAGTCAGATCACTGCTCGCTTTTCCAATTGTGAGCCAGAACAGAGTTGTTGGATTGATTCAATTGATCAATCGCCTGGGTCAGGACGACTTTGACCAACACGATTTAGAAGGGCTCAAAAAATTGGTTGAACGGGCCTCACTGGCCATTGAACGCTCAGACCTTTACCAAACCATGTCGGATCTTGCCGCCACCGATGACTTAACCAAACTCTATAACCTGCGTTATGTGAGTCGTGTGATCGAAGGGGAATTGAAACGTAGCAAACGATACAAAATTCCACTCTCATTGATCTTCATTGATATCGACTATTTCAAACGTGTCAATGATGAACACGGACACCTCTCCGGCAGTAGTGTGCTTGTTGAAATTGC
>CAZRYI010000123.1:1461-3438 GCA_964604255.1 uncultured Nitrospirota bacterium | reverse complement strand
GGTCGGACACGAATGGCATCCACCTCGTTCTCACGTTTGTAAGCAATCCAGGTATCGACAATGTCTTTTGAAAAGACGTCGCCTTTCAGCAGGAAGTCATGGTCTGCCTCTAAAGCATCCAGGGCCTCTTCAAGACTGGCAGGCATGGTTTTGATACCGACGGCCTCTTCCGGCGCAAGATCATAAAGGTTTTTGTCCATTGCATCGCCTGGATCAATTTTGTTTTCAATCCCGTCAAGACCCGCCATCAACATGGCACTAAAAGCCAGGTAGGGATTACAAGTCGCATCCGGAAAACGGACTTCAATTCGCTTTGCCTTCGGATTGTTGGAGTACATCGGGATTCGGATGGATGCACTTCGATTACGACTTGAGTAAGCAAGACTGACAGGCGCTTCAAATCCAGGGGTGAGACGCTTGTAAGAATTGGTTGTTGGATTGGTCAATGCCGAAAGCGCCCTGGCATGTTTCAAAATACCGCCAATGTAATACAGTGCCATCTGGCTGACACCGGCGTATTCATCCCCAGCAAAGAGTGGCTTGCCGTCTTTCCAGATCGACTGGTGGACATGCATCCCGGAGCCGTTGTCATTAAAAATGGGTTTCGGCATAAAGGTGACGGTTTTGCCATTGCGTTTGGCAACATTTTTGACGATGTATTTGTAAAGCACCAATTGATCCGCCATTTTCAGCAAAGAGTCAAAACGCATATCAATTTCAGCTTGTCCAGCAGTGGCGACTTCGTGATGCTCTTTCTCAATGATGATCCCGGCCTTCTGCATTTCGAGCACCATTTCGGTTCGAAGATCCACAAGACTGTCAACGGGTGGTACGGGGAAATATCCCTCTTTGTGACGTGGTTTGTGTCCGAGGTTAGGTCCTGTGGCACCGCTGTTCCAAATCCCTTCTTCCGAATCGACAAAATAATAGGCCGACTGGGCTGTTTGATCAAAGCGAACATTGTCAAAAATAAAAAATTCCGCTTCCGGGCCGACATAAGCGGTGTCACCGATACCAGAGGCTTTCAAGTAGGCCTCTGCTTTCTGTGCAACATAGCGCGGATCTTTATCATAATTTTTGTTCAGGATGGGATCTTTGACGTTGCAGATTATTGAAAGGGTCGGCGCCTTTGTAAAAGGGTCCATGATGGCCGTTGTCGGATCAGGGATTGCCAACATGTCACTGTCGTTAATCGCTTTCCAGCCTCGAATACTGGAACCGTCAAAACCGGAGCCATCCGTAAAAATATCCTCAGTAAATTCTGAGATCGGTGTGGCAAAATGCTGCCAGGAGCCGAGAAAATCAACAAATTTAAAATCAACCATTTCTGTTTTGTTTGCTTTTGCAAACTCTAGGACTTCTTTTGGTGTCATGCTATTTTTTTCCTCCTTGTTGTTATTTTCGGATAATGAAGATGAAAACTGCGGTACCGATTGGTAATCGGCATACGACGATCTTTACCGAGCGCCCGAGCGGTGATCTTGACTCCGATGGGTGCCTGCCTTCGTTTGAATTCCGATGCATCAACGAGGGCGATGGTACTTGAAACAGTTGCGGGCACAAAACCCAAGGCAACAATCTCTTCAAAGGACCGATCTTCCTCCACATAGGCCGCTAAAATCGGGTCCAGGATATCATAAGGAGGAAGGCTGTCTTGATCGGTCTGGTTGGGGCGAAGCTCTGCGGATGGGGCTTTTTCAATAATACGTTCTGGAATCGGCGCATCAGACTGTAGGTTGCGCAGACGACTTAAACGGTAAACAGCGGTTTTCCAGAGGTCTTTGATGACGGCAAAACCACCGGCCATATCACCATAAAGTGTGGCGTATCCCACACTCATTTCACTTTTATTACCGGTCGTCAAGACCAGCCAGTTGAATTTATTGGAAAGGGCCATCATGAGATTTCCTCTGATTCTGGCCTGTAGATTTTCTTCCGTTTGATCCGATTCTTTCCCGGCAAAGGTTTCGGAGAGCA
>CAZRYI010000123.1:0-1361 GCA_964604255.1 uncultured Nitrospirota bacterium | reverse complement strand
TCATCATCCGATCTTTTTTTTGAGATGACGGGAAGACAGGGCGGTCGATTGAGCAAGTCTTTCTGCGTTTCGAGTTGGATGACACTGAATCCTGCTTTGGCTTGGCTCAGATTAACAAGTGCCCGTTGTTTTTCAGGTTTCTGCGCGACCACCAGATCGAAGACCATTAGGGTTTCTTCAAAATGCGCCGCCCGGGCGAGCAGGCTGCCATTGTGATCAAAAGCAAGGCTCCCACCATCGAAGACCAGCTCATCCTGTCCGCCAACCATGTTGACATAGGCGATGCAGGTCGCATTTTCCTTTGCACGTTTCTGGAGGAGTGCTTCGCGTTGTCTGCCTTTGTTTGCCTGAAAAGGCGAGGCGTTGATATTGATAATGAGCTGCGCGCCCTCAGCCGCCTGAGAGGCAATTGGCCCATCGGAATCCCAGATATCTTCACAAATATTAATGCCGAGACTCAGACCGTTCAACTGAAAAACAGGGGCAGTTTTCCCTGGAGAAAAGTAGCGATTTTCATCAAAAACACCGTAGTTCGGCAGACGCCACTTATGGTAGGTGAGCACATGTTGTCCTTTGTGAATAACGGCGGCGGCATTGTAGAGATGGTTTTTTACTTGATCAATAAAACCGACCACGAGCATCAAACCCGCACTTTCTTGAACGATTTGCGAGAGTGCGCGACGGTTTTCCTCGATAAACTGTTGTTTGTGCAGGAGGTCTTCAGGGGGGTAGCCGCTAATGACCATTTCCGGAAAAGCGATAAGATCGGCCTCCCGATGCGAAGCAGCTCTGATCGCCTTAATGATTTTTTCTGTGTTACCGGAAAGATCCCCAACTACAGAATTGAGTTGAGCCAATGCAATGCGAAGTGTCGGGATTGGAGGTTTCACCTGATGCGCTCTTCACTTAATAAAAAAATGGCGTCTTCCCCGATGGAGAAGACGCCATTGTCTTCTTATGCTTAAAGAATGAATTACCTCATTGAGATTGGGGCATTTTTCTCATATTCAAAAATAATTGTCAAGCAGAAACAGGGCTTTCAAAGCGGATTCAAGCTTTCGTCGTTAAACGTCTTAGTGCCTCCAAATACCGCTGCCGGGTCTGCTGAATAATGGCCTCTGGCAAATGAGGCGGCGGTGGAGAACCCTCCCAGTGGATCGAAAGCAGGTAATCACGCACAAACTGTTTATCAAAGCTGGCTTGTGCCCGTCCAGGTGAATAGGAGGCAAGCGGCCAGAAACGGGAAGAATCGGGGGTCAGCAGTTCATCAATTAAGAGCAATTCGCCGGTCGCCTCATCCAGCCCAAATTCCATCTTAGTATCGGCAATGATAATGCCTCGTTTTTCAGCCATCTGACTGG
>CAZRYI010000122.1:0-6639 GCA_964604255.1 uncultured Nitrospirota bacterium | reverse complement strand
TTTCGTCAAAGATGGTTTGCAGAATATCGATTTGCTCCTTGGTAAAAGCATCCATATAATCGATTTTTTCCTGGGCCTTTTTGTCACTCAGTAACACATTCTTCAAACTTTCGTCCTGGATTTTCTCCAGAATTTCTTGAGTGATTTTACGTTTTTTCTTGAGGACAATCTCACCGGATTCAGGATCAACAATATCCACACCCACCAGTTTTTCGACCAGGAACTTCCTGACTTTCTTATATTTTTCTTCTTCTAAGATACGAAGTTCATCTCGATGATCCCGTTGAATGCGGCCTAAGTCCGCTTTTTCAATGGTTTTAGAACGCTCATCTTTTTCGACACTTCGGCGGGAAAATATTTTGACATCAACAATGGTACCTTCAATGCCCGGTGGCACATAAAGCGAGGCATCTTTCACATCACCCGCCTTTTCACCAAAAATAGCCCGAAGCAGTTTTTCTTCCGGTGTCAGCTGGGATTCGCCTTTTGGCGTCACTTTTCCGACCAGAATATCACCCGGCTTGACTTCCGCCCCCACACGAATAATCCCCGATTCATCCAGATCCATCAGGGCTTCTTCGCTGACGTTTGGAATATCCCGTGTAATGTCTTCTTTCCCTAACTTGGTATCGCGAGATTCCAGTTCAAATTCTTCGATATTGATGGAAGTAAAGATGTCTTTCTTGACGACTTTTTCAGAAATGAGAATGGCATCTTCATAGTTATAGCCACCCCAGGGCATAAAGGCGACGAGAATATTTCGGCCAAGCGCCAACTCGCCATGATCAATTGCAGGGCCGTCAGCAAGCACATCGCCCTCTTTGACCCGCATTCCCACTGAAACAATCGGACGTTGATTAATACAGGTGTTCTGATTTGATCGCTGATATTTGATCAATTTGTACACGTCAATCGCGACCTCAGGATCATCAGAGGCATCTTCTTTTTCCTTACGGGACAACTCCGCTTTCACAACAATTCTGGAACCGTCCAAACTGTCCACGATACCGCCTCGTTTCGCCAAAACGATGTAACCGGAGTTCTGAGCCACAATCGGCTCCATGCCCGTTCCGACAAAGGGTGCTTCCGCTGAAAGAAGCGGTACGGCCTGACGCTGCATATTTGAACCCATTAAGGCCCGATTGGCATCATCGTTTTCCAAAAAGGGAACAAGAGAGGTCGCCACCGAGACAATCTGTTTCGGAGACACATCCATATATTCGACTTTTTCAGGAGGCACAACCACAAAGTCTCCCATGGCACGCGCCGAAACCCGCTCTGCTGTAATCTGACCATCTTCTGCCAGGGGAGTATTGGCTTGGGCAATGACCGGGCGATCGCGGTCAATCGCTGAAAGGAATTCAATCTTATCCAACACACGACCATCAACGACCTTGTGGTAAGGCGATTCAATAAATCCAAATTCGTTCACGCGGGCATAGGTGGCCAAGGAAGTAATCAGGCCGATATTGGGCCCTTCAGGGGTCTCAATCGGACAAATCCGTCCATAATGACTCGGATGCACATCTCGCACTTCAAAACCCGCACGATCACGAGTAAGACCACCAGGCCCTAGGGCAGAGAGACGTCGCTTATGTGTGATTTCGGCAAGCGGATTGGTTTGATCCATAAACTGAGAAAGCTGAGAGCTTCCAAAAAATTCCTTCACAACCGCGATCACGGGCTTGGCATTGATCAGATCGTGAGGCAGGACGGTATCCAGATCCAGCAGGTTCATACGTTCTTTGATCGTCCGTTCCATACGAACCAGACCGATGCGGAACTGGTTTTCAAGTAATTCTCCAACCGAGCGAACACGACGGTTGCCAAGATGATCAATATCTTCGATTTCACCTCGTCCGGCCCTGAGCTCGATCAAGTAGCGAACCACCTCCACCACGTCTCCGTTCGTCAGAGTGCGATGCGTGAGGGGTAACTTCAAACCCAATTTTTTGTTCATTTTCAAACGCCCAACAGGAGATAAGTCGTAGCGTTTTTCATTTGAAAAAAGATTATCAAAAAGAAGCTTCGCCGTATCCATCGTCGGTGTTTCACCGGGTCGGATTCGACGATAAATCTCAACCATGGCTTCTTCGGGGGAGGAGACCTTTTCCAGGGCCATTGTGTCTCGGATAATCGGAAGCTCCTGAATGTTATCAATAAAGACAACTTTCATTTCCGCAATCCCGGCTTCGGCGATTTTTTCAATCACCTCTTCCGTGAGAGGCTGATTTTCCTCCAGCAGAATCTCTCCGGTCTCAAAATCAATAATGTCGTTTAATACAGCCTTATCGACCAATTCTTCTCTTGGATAAGGAAAAACATCAATACCCGCAGCATGAATTTTACGAAGCGCGCCTTTTGTTAGCTTATTTCCTTCTTTGACCAGAACATCCTTCCCGGTTTTGTCCATGATATTGGAAGGTGCCCGCATACCGGCATGAATGAGCGGATCAATACGGCGATAAAAATGACCCTCAACAAGGCGAACATCCTCAATCGGATAGAAAGTCTTCAGAATGACTTCGTTAACGCTCTGACCCTCAATCCTTGAATCCCGATCAGGCATAAAATAAACTGTTTCGGAACCTTGTTTTTCTTTTTGAATGAAGGCTTTCAGCAGGACGGTTGCCGGGAGTTTTCGACGACGATCAATTCGGACGTAGAGAATATCTTTAACATCCAGATCAAAATCGAGCCAGGAGCCACGGTAAGGGATGATCCGACCGGAGTAGAGGATTTTTCCACTTGGATGGGTTTTCCCCTTGTCATGAATGAAGGCAGCACCGGGAGATCGCTGCAACTGACTGACGACCACCCGCTCGGTGCCGTTGACCAGGAAAGTGCCGTTTCGTGTCATTAAAGGGATCTCCCCAATGTACACTTCCTGCTCACGAACGTCACGAAGGCGTTTTGCTTCGCCCTTTTCGCCCTTTTCCCATATCGCCAAACGGACACGGATTTTCAAAAGCGCAGCATAGGTCATGCCTCGTTCTAAACATTCCTGGACGTCGTACTTCGAGTCGGAGATCGAATAGTCAATAAATTCGATCATGGCCGTATCGTTGTAGTCCGAGATCGGGAAAACACTCGTAAAGGCCGATTGAAGTCCTACATCCGCCCGCTTTTCCGGCAACACATCCCGCTGCTGGAAACGCTCATACGATGCTTTCTGGATTTCTATCAGGTTTGGAATCCCAACTTTCACCGGGATTTTTGAAAAATCTTTCCGCTCCCTGACTTCGACACTAGGCCGTTGAGCCATAAACCCTCCGCACTTTTTCAATCAAAAACAAATATCAATAAATCAGCGTCAAGACGCCCGTCTTGTCTAACGTCACTTCCGTTCTATCTATTTATCCTGTACTTTACTCGGCTATTACTTAACTTCAGCCGTGGCACCCGCCTCTTCAAGACGTTTTTTCACTGTTTCGGCTTCTTCTTTCGGCACACCCGTCTTCACAGCCTTCGGTGCGGCCTCAACCAACTCTTTTGCTTCTTTCAGTCCCAGGCTTGTCACCTCTCGCACGGCTTTGATGACCTGAATTTTCTTAGCACCGATACCGGTCAAAACAACGTCGAAGGCTGTTTTTTCTTCAACTTCTTCGGTTTCACCGCCACCACCGGCAGGTGCCGCTGCAACTGCTGCGGGAGCCGCTGCTGTCACACCAAATCGGTCTTCAACTAATTTGATCAACTCTGAAAGCTGTAAGACAGGCATTTCTTCAACTGCCTTTAAAATCTCTTCGTTTGATAATGTTGCTCCTGCACTCGCCACTTTTTGAATCCTCCTCTGAGAATGTTGATTTGTTATGTTTATTGATGATCCAAGAACTAAACTGCTTCAGCCCTCGGCTTTAAAAAAAATCGTCGTTTTACGATTTATCACGGTCGTCATGCACCGCTTGCAAAGTACGGACAAACTTACCCATGACGCCATTAAGACATCCAGCAAAACCCGCTATGGGTGCCTGGAACCGACCGACGAGCTCCCCAATCAATACTGATTTTGCAGGAAGCTTCGCAATCTTGCGGAAGCTATCCAGATCAACCACAGTACCTTCAAAAACCCCTGATTTAATCTTGAGTTTTGCTTGCCTGTCTGTCGCCGCCTTTAAGGCCTTGACCGGGCCGACTGGGTCGTCATAGCCCAGTGCAACCAAGGTTGCACCTTTAAAATCTCCAGTCAATCCCTCAAGCACGGTACCCGATGCTGCTCGAATTGCAACGGTATTTTTAACGACTTTGAGCTCCCCTCCGGCAGCCCGAAGTTGCCCTCTCACGGCTCGAAGCTCCTCAACACCCATGCCGGTAAAGTCGGCTAAAATGGCCATCGAAGACTGAGAAAATTTCTCATTCAAAAGAGAAACGTCTGCTTTCTTTTTTTCAATGTTCATGCCTCTACCCTCTTTCTAATGTTTGCCATGCAGCTCGAAAAGGAACCGACATCCCCTGATAACGACGACTGAGCACCTTTAAGGGAACAATTAAGCTGCTTTTTCAGTTCGAAAGCTTCCCTCATCCACTGGAATACCCGGACCCATTGAGGAAGAGATGCTGACGACCTTAATATATTTCCCTTTAGCCGCCGCCGGTTTTTGCCTGAGCACTGACTCCAGCACAGCCATGGCATTTTCGAAAAGCTGATCCCCCGAGAAGGAAACTCGACCAACAGACACATGAAGAATGCCTGCTTTTTCTACGCGGTACTCGACCTTACCTTTACGTATTTCTTTAATCGCTTTTGCCAAATCAAACGTCACGGTGCCTGTTTTAGGGTTCGGCATCAAGCCTCTTGGCCCGAGCACCTTGCCCAGGCGACCGACAACCCCCATTAAGTCTGGGGTGGCAACGACACGATCAAAATCAGTCCAACCACCCTTGATTTTTTCGACCAGATCATCAAGCCCAACATAATCCGCACCGCCTTCAGTCGCTTCTTTCTCTTTTTCACCCTTAGCAAAAACAAGGATTCGCACTTTTTTACCTGTGCCATGTGGCAAAACCACTGAACCACGAACCATCTGGTCAGAATGTTTCGGGTTCACCCCCAAACAGATTGCCAAATCGACAGCAGCATCAAAGCTCACGAAATGAACTTTTTTCATCAACTCACATGCTTCTTTCAATTCATAAGGCTCTTGCCGCACTTGTTTGAGTGCCGCATCATATTTTTTACCCATCTATCTTTACTCCTCGACCAATGCTTCAATCACGCCGGCTACCTGGTAGTCACAAAGCGCACTATTTCACCACAATGCCCATGCTGCGGGCCGCACCTTCGATAATTTTGCTTGCACCTTCGAGATCCACCGCGTTGAGATCTGCCATTTTGGTCTGTGCAATCTCTTCAATCTGCGCGCGTGTCACCGATCCCACTTTGTCTTTTTGAGGCACAGCAGAACCTTTAATCACACCGGCCGCCTTTTTCAAAAGGTCGGAAGCAGGAGGGCTTTTCAGCTCAAAAGTAAAGGTTCGATCAACATATATTGTAATGACAGCAGGGATAATCGACCCTTCTTTCCCCTTCGTCTGAGAATTGAAGGCCTTACAAAACTCCATAATATTGACGCCGTGCTGACCCAAGGCCGGTCCAACCGGAGGAGCAGGGTTTGCTTTCCCTGCGGGGATTTGAAGTTTTACCAGTGCTTTAACTTCTTTTGCCATTTTACCTGAGACCTCTCTTATCTAAAATTCACAACAACAGTGCCGTCAACTCGGACAACAGACCGAACAAAAGAAAACAAACTACGCCTTCTCAACCTGGAAAAAGCTCAGCTCTACCGGCGTTGATCGACCAAAAATACTCACCAGCACCTTTAATTTTTCATGATCGGCATGAACTTCATCCACAACCCCATTGAAACCCAAAAAGGGTCCATCAACGATTCGGACGGTATCCCCTTCGTCATACAAACTCTTTTCGGACGAAGGTGTCGCTCCTTCATCCACCTGTTTCAGGAGATGCCGAACTTCTTGCTCCGGCAGTGGCGCAGGGTTCTCCCCGCCCCCCAAAAAACCGGTTACTTTCGCCGTCCCCTTGATGAGTTGCTGCACCTCATTATCAAGGGTGGTTTCAATAAGCACATAACCCGGGAAGAATTTTTTTGTTGCCATTCTTTTCTTCCCGTCCCTGATTTCAACGACATCTTCCGTTGGAATCAGGATTTTTCCAATTTTTTCTTCCAAGCCAAGCGAACTCACCCGTTCTTCAAGGCTCGCTTTTACTCGACCTTCAAAACCGGAATAGGTATGGATGACATACCATTCTTTTTCCATGAACCCCCCTAGGCGGACTACACAGCTAAACGAAGTAAACGAACCAGCGCAACATCAATAATCGCTAAGAATATTGACACAATAATCGTAAAAACAATCACAACAGTTGTTGAACCGATCGTTTCGTTCTTTGAAGGGTAGGTCACCTTCACCAACTCGGTCTTCACACCCTTCACAAAATCACTCAGGGACTGAAACCCTTTCTTAATCATCTTAAAAACACTCCTTCATTTTCGACAGACGGCACTTCCATTAAAGCTTCAAGACAAATAAACATTCTCAAGCCAACAACCACCTTGCAGGCCAGGAGGGACTCGAACCCCCAACATGCGGTTTTGGAGACCGCCGCTCTAACCAATT
>CAZRYI010000121.1:0-6673 GCA_964604255.1 uncultured Nitrospirota bacterium | reverse complement strand
GACAGTAATTGAACCATCACTTTTTCACCCGCCTTCACAATCTCTCCTTTTTCAGAAAGCACCATGAGCGCGTTGGCTTTCACCAGCGACATTAAAATACCGGAGCCTTGGTGTCCCGTTGAACGGACGTGGAATGTGCCGTCTTTTACAAAAACAAAGGCGCGTAGAAATTGACGGCGGCCCGGATGTTTTTTCACATCTGCTTCCAAAACCGCAGAGATGAGCGGTCTCAGGTATTGTGATCGACCACTGGCTTTTAAAATTGCCGGTCTCACAAACTGCTCAAAAGTCACCATGGATGAAACCGGGTTTCCGGGAAGTCCGAAGATAGGGCGACCATTTTTCATGCCGAAGGCCAGGGGTTTTCCCGGTTTCATTGCCACTCGCCAGAAGCGCATGGTGACGCCGAGTGATTCCAGTACCTCGATGACAAAATCATAATCCCCCATCGACACCCCGCCCGAAATGAGCAAAAAATCAGCGGAAAGCCCTGATGCAATCTTCTGTCTCAGATCGGCTTTATTGTCCTTGGCGATGCCAAGATTGATTGCCAATCCCCCGGCTTCGACAACTTGAGCCGCAAGGCCGTAGCCATTGCTGTTGACGATTTTGTCATCACCGAGGGCCTCATCCAGGTCGGCCAATTCATCGCCTGTCGCCAAGACTGCGACACGCGGTTTTTGATACACAGGGACAATTGATTTGCCAATTGAAGCTAAAAGAGCAATCTCTGCCGAACGAAGAGATTTTCCGCTTTCAAGCACTACGGCACCGGCTTGAATCGCCTCTCCTAAGCGCCGGATATGTTCTCCGGGTTCTGGGGCCTCATAAATTTCAACCGAGTCCTCAAGGGCCTTTGTCTCTTCAACCATGACCACTGCGTCGGCACCTTCAGGCATTGGCGCACCGGTCATAATTTTCGAGGCCTCTCCCGGCCCGACAACATGTTGAGGCAGTATCCCGGCAGGGATCTCTTCAACAACTTTTAAACGCACCGGGTTGTTGCGTGAAGCATTTTTTGTATCTGCATAACGCAGTGCATAACCATCCATTGCAGAATTGTCCCAGGGCGGATGGTTGATGGGGGAGGTAATTTGCGAGGAAAGGCTTCGACCGAGCGCATCGGGCAGCAGCACCCGCTCATCGCCCAAAACCGTCATTTCTTTCAAAATAATCTCACGCGCTTCTTCGACTGAAATCACTTTCAACCTCCTGTTTCTAGTTTTGACAAGATCATCGTGGCATTTTTTCGATCCAGTCGATGATTTGAAGAATATCTTCTTCGTTGATTACGGATTGATCGCCCGGCATCTTTGTCCGTCCGTAAAGCACGGGATAGAGTCGAAAAGGCTGAGGGCATTTTCATGTCGCACAGTTTACTTTACGAGGGTCTGGAGGTAAAGTCTCGACCCGCTTCAGCGCTCCTTTAGGATCAATTGCAATTCAGCTCATCTTGCCATATCATGCCAAAAGATGGTCAAAATCAAAACAGCTTTTTTCTGTCAGGAATGTGGATATCGTTCTCCGAAGTGGATGGGAAAATGCCCGGACTGCGGGCAATGGCACAGCCTTGTCGAAGAAACAATTACCCCGGCAGGCACAGGAAACGGCGGCGAACGCTGGATTACAAGTGCTGGAAACCAGGAAAGAGCGACAAAACCCACACCACTTTCAAAAATAAAAATCTCTTCCGAAGCACGCATCCCGACAGGTTTAGCCGAGTTTGACCGTGTGCTCGGCGGCGGTGTGGTGGCGGGTTCTGTCATCCTCATCGGGGGTGATCCCGGCATCGGAAAATCAACCCTCATCCTGCAATCTCTGCACAAGCTGGGAAAGGGCCGCGGCAAAGTACTCTATGTTTCCGGTGAGGAATCCGCCGCGCAAATCAAACTTCGAGCCGACCGCCTTCAAATTACTTCCGACGATTTGTATCTCTTTGCCGAAACCGCCTTTGAAGAAATTGTGCAACAGGCCGACTTGCTGAAACCGATTGCTATCGTCGTTGATTCGATCCAAACGGTCTATACCCGTCAGCTTAGTTCCGCACCGGGCAGTGTGGGGCAGATTCGGGAGGTTGCTTCCCAATTGATGTTTTATGCCAAACGCACTGGCATTGCGATTTTTATGATCGGACATGTGACCAAGGAAGGGGCGATTGCCGGGCCGCGCATCCTGGAGCACATTGTGGATACTGTGCTTTATTTTGAAGGGGGAAAGGATCATGCCTATCGGCTGCTGCGCGGCGTGAAAAACCGCTTCGGGCCGGTGCATGAACTTGGCATTTTTGAGATGAAGGGAGTTGGGCTGGTCGAAGTTGAAAATCCCTCCGGCCTTTTTCTCTCCGAACGCCCGAAGGATGCAGCAGGCTCAGTGGTCATTGCAACGCAGGAAGGCAGCCGACCGATGCTGGTTGAGCTTCAGGCCCTGGTGAGTCAAAGTTACCTGGGTTCGGCACGACGCATGTCCCTGGGGGTGGATTCAAACCGCATGTCCCTGCTCCTGGCGATTTTAGAAAAGCGGGCCGGACTGCAACTCGGTGATCAGGATGTTTTTGTCAATGTTGTCAGCGGCATTCAAATCAATGAACCCGCGATTGATTTAGGGATTGTGGCGGCCGTCGCATCCAGTTTTCGGGATCGGCCCATTGACCCGGAGACGATTGTTTTTGGCGAAGTCGGCCTGGCCGGTGAAGTCCGCAGCATTCAACAAGCCGAACAGCGCATTCGAGAAGCAGCAAAGTTGGGATTCAAACGCTGTATTTTGCCGCAACGCAATGCAGAGATTTTACAGAAAGAAGGCCTTGCAGATGTTAAAATCGCCTTGGTCGGCGTTTCTCAAATCGGGGAAGTATTGGGGGTGTTATGAGTCGAGGATGTTCTCAATTAACAGGTAAGGATTTTTCTCGGGGAAGCACATGAGAACTTTGGCGGGCAACCCCTATCCGCTCGGGGCAAGCTGGGATGGCAAGGGGGTTAACTTTGCGATTTTTTCGTTAAACGCAACTGCTGTTGACCTTTGCCTTTTTGACAACATTGAATCAAAACAAGAGTCCACACGTATTCAGCTGACGGAACAAACGGACATGGTGTGGCATATCTACTTGTGTGATGCGCGTCCCGGCTGGCTGTACGGCTATCGGATTTCCGGCCCCTACGACCCGGATGCGGGGCACCGTTTCAATCCGGCAAAACTTGTGGCAGATCCCTATGCCAAAGAAATCGCACGCACCATCAAGTGGGATGACGCCATGTTTGCTTATACCGTGGGCAGTCCCGAAGAAGACAGGGTTTCAGATCCGCGTGATAATGCGGCCTACGCCCCTCTCTGCAAAGTCATTGATCCCGCTTATACCTGGGGAGATGACAGAGCTCCTCAGCATCCCTGGCACAAAACAATCATTTATGAAGCCCATATCAAGGGCCTGACCGCGCGACACCCGGATATTCCCGAAAAGCTGCGAGGCAGCTATGCCGGTATGGCCTCGGAGCCGATCATCCGGCATCTTTGCGAGCTGGGCATTACGGCGGTTGAACTCATGCCAGTGCATCACCACATGGATGACCGCTATCTCAGTGACAATAAACTCACAAATTACTGGGGCTACAATACCCTGTCTTTTTTTGCACCCGACCTGCGTTATTGCTCCGGCACGATGGATCCCGTGCAAGAATTTAAGATGATGGTGCGCAGTCTGCACGATGCAGGCATTGAGGTGATTTTGGACGTGGTCTACAACCACACGGCAGAGGGAAACCGCTTCGGCCCAACCTTATCGCTGCGTGGCATTGACAACCTCTCTTATTATCGGCTTGGGCCCGACTCGCTTCGCGATTACCAGGATTATTCAGGCTGCGGCAATACCCTCAACATGCGCCAGCCCCATGTGCTGCAATTGATTATGGACAGCCTGCGCTACTGGATACTCGAAATGCATGTTGATGGTTTCCGCTTTGACCTTGCCAGCACCCTCGCGCGAGAGTTGCACGATGTGGATCGACTCGGTGCCTTTTTCGACATCATCCATCAAGATCCTGTTATTTCCCAAGTGAAGTTAATTGCCGAACCCTGGGATTTGGGTGAGGGTGGTTATCAGGTCGGTAATTTCCCGGTGCTTTGGACCGAATGGAACGGGAAATATCGCGATACCATCCGAAGGTTTTGGAAGGGTGAGGGACGACAGGTTGCCGAATTGGCTACCCGACTTTCCGGCAGCAGTGATCTTTATGAGCCGGGAGGGCGACGGCCCCATGCCAGCATCAATTTTATTACCTGTCATGATGGTTTCACCCTGCATGATCTGGTGAGTTACAACGAAAAGCACAACATGGAAAATGGGGAGGAAAACCGGGACGGGGCCTCTGAAAATTTCTCCTGGAACTGCGGGGCAGAAGGCCCGACAGCCAACAAAGCCATCAATATTTTGCGCGAGCGACAACGTCGCAACTTTATGGCAACCCTGATCCTGTCACAGGGTGTTCCCATGATCTGCGGTGGGGATGAAATCGGGCGGACACAACAGGGCAATAACAACACCTATTGCCAGGACAACACCCTTTCCTGGCACAACTGGGATCTTGGCCCGAAACAAAAGGCTTTTCTGGACTTTACCCGTCGCCTCATTGAGATTAGAAAAAACCCCGTGCTGCGCCGTCGTCGGTTTTTTCAAGGCAGGAAAATCCGTGGTTCCGAAATCAAGGATATTACTTGGTTTTCGCCGAAGGGTCAGGAAATGAGCGATGAAGAATGGCATGATGATGCCGCCCGATGTATGGGGCTTCGCCTTGCGGGACAATCCGCCACGGAACTCACAGCTTCAGGGCAAACAATTGAAGGAAAGACCTTGCTGATTCTCATGAATGCCCACGCGAAGGCCCTGCCATTTGTTTTGCCTGCCCACCGAAAGGATCTCAGGTGGCAGATGATTCTGGATACGGTGCAGGACGAAGTAAAAAAAGAGCGCATCACAATGAAAGGCGGCACGATTTTTCCTCTGGAAGGCTACTCGCTGGCCGTTTTTCAGGTCGAGCAACGGGGCTGCCAAACACAAGGTAGCACCGAGCAAAAATCGCTTGACTCTTTATGGTGAGCTTCAGTACCCTTTTTTCATAAATTTTTCATAGGTATAAGAAGATGAACCGCATTTTAGTGTCATGACACCCGAATGGAGTAATCGCCTTGTTATTCAATCCCGTCGTTTTTCTAATCACCCTTAAAATTAGAGGTATATTATTGTGGCTTCCGATACGCTGACAAACATCACAGCTCTGCTTGCTGATGAAGCAGATTCATTATTATCCCACCAGTGCAATGGCATCCTGAAAGCACAACTCCATCTACCCGGTCCCGATTTTATCGACACCATCGTTACGCAGTCGGATCGGCCTATTCCTGTTTTAAATAACTTGAGCCGAATTTTTAATCATGGGCGTCTGGCGGGAACAGGGTATCTGTCGCTTTTACCTGTGGATCAAGGCATCGAACATTCTGCCGGGGCTTCATTTGCACCCAATCCCGTCTGTTTCGATCCTGAAGGCATTCTGGAACTTGCCGTCGAAGGGGGATGTAACGGAGTTGCCTCAACACTCGGTGTGCTTGGCTCAATCGCCAGAAAATACGCACACAGGATTCCCTTCATTTTAAAGTTGAATCATAACGAGTTTCTTTCTTATCCCAATGGCTATGATCAAATTATGTTTGCCGATGTCGAACAAGCTTATGAGATGGGCGCTGCCGGAGTGGGAGCCACAATCTATTTTGGTTCGGAAGAATCAAAACGCCAGATTCAAGAAGTCTCCGCTGCATTTCAGCAAGCACACGAACTCGGCATGTTCACTGTTTTATGGTGCTACCTGCGGAATCCGGCTTTTAAAACGGCGGAAAAAGATTATCACACCTCTGCTGATCTCAGCGGACAGGCCAATCATCTCGGCGTGACCATCGGGGCGGACATCATCAAGCAGAAATTACCAGAATGCAATGGAGGTTACACAGCCCTCAAGTTCGGAAAAACCCACAAAAAAGTGTACGAAGAATTGTCTTCCGAGCATCCCATTGATTTAACACGTTATCAGGTTGCCAACTGCTACATGGGCCGGTCGGGGCTGATCAACTCCGGTGGGGCTTCCGGTGACAATGATCTCGCCCAGGCAGTTAAGACAGCAGTCATCAATAAACGCGCAGGAGGAACAGGCTTGATTTCCGGTCGCAAAGCCTTCCAAAAACCCCTTGCAGAAGGCATCAAGCTGCTCAATGCGATTCAAGATGTTTATTTGTGTGATGAAGTAACGATTGCCTAAGACGCCTTAAAAAGTGCTATCCAGGTTTTTCTTCCGACAGCATCACGTTTTGTACAAGGCGTGGTGCTGTTTTTGTTCCGACTCTGTTCCCGCTAAGGCAATTTCATCCTTCAGGGAAGGTTTGGTTTTTTCCGGTTTTGGTAGATGCTGAAGCGCGGCGCTTTGTTTGAATTTTTTAAGGTATTGATGCAAGTCGCCTTCAGGCATTTCTGAAGATGAATTCAAAATAAAACCTTTATTTTCATCGTGTGAATCCGACTCAATGCCGATTTTTTTCAGAATGAGTGTGCCTTGATAGCTCATTTGTATCGCCTCTGCAAGCAACAGGGCACAAAGTGAGGCACTGCATTCTTCGGCAATTTCAAGAATAAACAGGG
>CAZRYI010000120.1:2156-6709 GCA_964604255.1 uncultured Nitrospirota bacterium | reverse complement strand
CCTCGCCCGAAAAAGGTAGCGCCTGCAAACGGCTCAATCTTTTTCTTCGATGGATGATTCGCCCAAATGATGGCATCGATTTCGGACTTTGGTCTGAAATTCCGCCTGACAAGTTGATCATCCCGCTTGATACGCACATCGTGCGAATTGCTGCTTATCTCAGGCTCAGTACTCGAAAAAGCCCGAACTGGAAAATGGCTAAAGAGATCACTGTAGCCTTAAAACACTGCGACTCCGTTGACCCCCTGAAATATGATTTTCCACTTTGCCATCTTGGCATGTCAGGTGCTTGTCCGATTGAGATGGATCGCAACAAGTGCCGGGTTTGCCCATTGCAGAAGGTTTGTGAGCGCTCTATCAACTAGCAATTAGTCCCGATTTTTGGAAGAAAATTGCTTTCGTAAATCATCTCCCGTAGAATTATCGCTGTTTTACAAGGCATGTCGTCGAAAAATTTATTCACAAATAATATAACAATGAGGTATCGCATGAGTTCTTCTTCATTTTTACAATCGCGTCCCCACCCCTGGCATGGCCTGGAAGTGGGCCCGGATACACCCCATACCGTTCACGCCTATATCGAAATGACCCCCTTCGATCAGGTCAAATACGAAATTGACAAAGAGACCGGTTACCTTCGTGTTGATCGACCTCAACGGACTTCGGCGCAACTGCCTGCCTTGTATGGTTTTATCCCGAAAACTTATTGCACCAATAATGTCGCTGCTTTAATGGATGGTTCTTCTGAGGGTGATGGTGATGGCCTGGATATTTGTGTCTTCAGCGAACGCATTATCACCAAGTCAGAAATTGTTTTGAATGCGCGTGTGATTGGTGGCCTACCGATGTTGGACGACGGTGAAGCCGACGATAAAATTATTGCCGTCTTGGAAGGTGATAATGTTTGGGGCAAGATCACCGATATTGCGGACTTTCCGCCCATTCTCATTGAGCGCGTCCGTCATTATTTTACGACCTACAAACTGGTGCCCGGCAAAAACGTCAAGGTCTCCATTGGCGATGCCTACGGTCTCGAACACGCCGAAGCCGTCATTGCAGCATCTATAAAAGACTACAACGAGTCATTCGGAACAAAATAGTCTGATTTGTAATACATTGTTTTAGCAATCAGCCCGCAAATGACTCGTCGTTGTTTGCGGGCTGACTTTTTCTAGAATGTCTGGTGTCTCCTCTGTTTAACAAAAATAAACAAAACAATTCCGGGAATGCGGTATCTATTGTCAAACCCATTGTCTTGGGGATTGTTGCAATCACTTTTATGCTCTTATTTCGGGATGAGATTGGAAAACTCTTAGACCGGACGACAAATGTAGTCGTGTCATCCTCTGGCATCGAAATCAAAACAACCGAAACACCCCTGGGCCGAACCGTTTTTTCAGGAACAAGCGTTCAACAAAGTGGGACATCGCTTGATGGCATTCAAGGGAGTACTTATTTTAGCGCCCGGTTTTCCTTCAAAATGAGCTGGCCAAACAATATCGATTGGACAGCCAATGCGAGAGATGGCGCAGAAGTGCTTCAAACTATGGGCTTTCCCCCCTCACTGAAAATGCCTTTATTTTTGATGAGAACACAAACAGTCGGCAATTTTCGCCCGAATGTGAATGTGCTGGTTGAGAAAGTCGGTGACAGGGTGTCTATCAAAGAATATATGGATTTAAGTGTCGCGGGGATGCTTCAACAAGGCTGGGAAATTATGTCTTCCGATATTGATGAGGCAACACAAGGTGGATTTTTAACTTTTGTAAACACAAGCTCTGAGAGTGAAGTCTACCAATTTCAACGTATTCTTATTTCCTCGGGAAGCGCCTACGTCATTACAGCCAGTCAGCTCCCACCCGATGACCGACTCTCCCAGGCATTGAAAGATGAGTTGCGGGGCATTCTTAATTCGTTTTATTTGATTTTATAGAAGAAGTGCTGGCATTCGGCGGAAGCTCAAAATTAGCCTGTGGCAAGTAAAAACTGCTAGAAGAAACTCTGAGTGCCGCTTGCATCCCCGTTACTCTGGCTTTCTCCTGATACCCATTCGGTGCCGAAGGTACCGCCGGTGGGGCCGATTGTTCCTGAAGAAATGTTCGTGAAACCGTTTCCGGTGCCCGCCATATCCGGTGCGGAGAATGTTTGCGTAAAATCGACAATCGGAAGCGGTCGCAGCCCAAAAGGTGAGATGGTGGTTGCTCGGCTAATACCTGTCCAGGAGGTCACAATTTCGACGCGTTCCTCTCCCGCACCAGGTGAAGCCAGACTGCCGATGGGATCCTTCAGGCCTATCACCTGAATAATGGATTGCGTTCCGACAATGGTGGTTTGCACATTGTCGATCGGAGTCCAGGTCATCGTCGTGTTAAAATCAAAGGCGGCATGAGCCAATTCATTTTGAACCGAAGCGACCAGACAATCTGAGGCACCATTGGCGCAGAAATCGGCTTGAAGGGTTGTGATGGATGTGAATGCCGTCGTCAAAGAATTGGTACCGTCAGGTGTGGCAGGCAAGGTGATTTCCTGAAAAAATGGGAGCCAGGTACTTTGTCCGCAGTTTAAACGGTTTGTTCCAACGAGCTGGACGCTGACGGCACATGCGTCCGGATCAGAGGGTTGTTCGATGATGCCGAACATATTATCGGTTACTGCCCCAGGCCCCAGCTTTCCAAATAGACCCAGCGTCCCGCCACTTCCCAGGTTTGCTGTTGATAAAAGTGTTGTCGCTGCTGTTGCGGAGCAGACCCCGGCAGCGCTGCGTGTGCCTCCGAGGCAGGGATTAAAGCCGGGATTGCCATTCGTGCCATTGGATCGTAGGTCGCTCGATTGAGTGTTGATATTGGGATTGACTGCTTCTGCGGTCGGAGTGAAATAGAAGAATCCGATCATCAATACAAAAAGAAAGATTTTCATTTCAAATAGTCCTCAAGCGAACAAAAAGGAATATGACCTAACAAGCTTAACATGCAACAAAATCTAAGTCCAATACCTTTGAAGGCTTTGCCTCTTTACGATGTAAGTGAAAGGGGATGAAACAAAAAGGTCGTCACAGCTTTGTAAGTTTTACAAAGCTGTGACGACCTTGGAGTGGCTGAGATCTCTCTCGGTTTTTACTGTGTGGCTTCTTCCATGATGTCCATCATTCTTTTGACGTAGTCATTTTTTGAACTCAGTTCGTCATCAATGAGCTGAGCACTTTCAAAAAGCTGGACAATACATTTCGTCAGCATCGGATCTTTGTCATTTGCAATATAGCGCTTCGACAGATTGCGAATCACCGGATGATCGGTATTCACTTCCAAAATCCGCTTCGATGCAGGCATTTCCTGACCCATCATCTTCATCAAGTGTTCAGTATGTTTATCGGCACCATCGGCTTTTGCAACCAAAGTCACGGCTGAATCCACGAGGCGTTTTGAAACCTTCACATCTTCAGTACGATCTTTCAGGGTTTCTTTGAAGAGGTCGATCAGGGCTTCAGAGAGCTTGTTGTCTTTCTCTTCTTCTTTTTCAGGATCTTTTAAATCAATGTCGCCTTTGTCGATGGCTTTGACTTTTTTTCCATCATATTCAGGAATCGAAGGGATGATGAAAGCATCGGAAGGATCAATCAAAAACAAGACCTCGGTTTCGTGTTTCTTGAAATATTCCATATTAGGATTGTTTTCGACCTGAGCGCGGGTTTCTCCCGTCAAATAATAGATCTCTTTCTGGTCTTCTTTCATGCGACTGACATAGTCTTTAAAAGACGAGAGTTCTCCTTCTTTTTGAAGTGAAGTCTCAAAACGCACAAGATCGACAATTTTGTCTCGATTGGCAAAGTCATTGTTGACACCGTACTTAAATAAGCGACCAAAAACCTTGTAAAATTCGGCATACTTTTCAGTGTCTTTTTTCGCCATTTTTTCAAGCCACTGGAGCACTTTGTTGGTCAGCGTCGTTTTGAGCTTTTGCATGACGGGTGAGGATTGCACCATTTCCCTGGATACATTTAAAGAGAGATCCGCCGTGTCCACCACCCCTCTTAAGAAGTGAAGATATTCCGGCAATAGCTCTTTGCAGTCTTCCATAATCATGATTTTGTTGGAATAGAGCTGCAAGGTTTTGTGGTCATGCGTTCTCATGAGATCAAAAGAATCTTTTTGTGGAATGAAGAGCAGGGCTTTAAATGTCGAACCAACGCCCTCCAAAGACAAGTGCAGGTGAGCCAAAGGATCTTCCCAGTCATTGGAAATGAATTTATAAAAGGCATTCAAGTCATCCTCTTTGAGATCTTTTTTATTTTTGATCCAGAGGGCTTCAATGGTATTGACCTTTTCATCACCGACAAAAATCGGAAAATCAGCGAAGTTGGAATATTTTTTGATGGTTTCTTTGATTTTGTAGTCTTGTGAAAATTCCTTAAACTCATCTTTTAATTTAAAAGAAATCTTTGTACCGCGCTCAGCCCGCTCAATCTCTTCGATGCTGTAGTTGCCGTCTCCGGAAGAGGTCCAGCGCAGGCCAACGGAATCTTTATCCGCATGACGGGTTTCAATGACAATTTCATC
>CAZRYI010000120.1:0-2056 GCA_964604255.1 uncultured Nitrospirota bacterium | reverse complement strand
AGAAAAATTTCAGGGTGGGTGTAGAGGGAATGAATAATGAGGTTAAGCAGTTGTTTCATCTCTGCTTTATATTCAAAGGTTTCTTTGTTATTGGTCGCCGTACTCATCGGTATTACTCCTTTTTTGTTGGTTTAATGTTGGTTGAAAATCAAAAAAATGGCGTCGATTAAAAGGTAGCCATCATTTTAGAAAATTCAAGGTTGTTAAATCACTATTCAGCTTGACTGAATTAATGTTTCCAGGCCCGTCCAGCACGATTGGGAGCCAGGGCATCGCGCAAACCATCTCCTAAAAAATTAAAAGCCAGCATCGTAATGAAGATAGCGAGACTGGGGAAGAGGATGAGGTGGGGATAAAATTTCAGGGCCTTCCAGCCTTCATTTGCCAAGGTGCCCCAACTGGCTGCTGGCGGTGTTAAACCTAAGCCGATGAAACTCAAGGTCGATTCTGCCAGGATTGCGGAGGGGATGCGGAAGGTGAGGGTCACAATTAAAATGCCGAGGGTATTTGGCAGGATATGTTTGAAGAGAATCCGTGTATCGCTTGCGCCCAAAGCACGGGCCGCTGTGACGTAGTCATGCGTTTTTAAGCGAAGCACTTCTCCCCGGATGAGCCGGGCCACCGTCATCCATCCCACCAAACTCAAGGCAATAAAAACACCGATCACACCCCGGCCAATCAATATCGTCATCAAAATAATCAACAATAAATCGGGGATGGCGTAAAGCACATCAATGGCGCGCATCATTAAATTATCAACTCTCCCCCCCACATAACCCGCGACGGCACCATAGAGCGTTCCGAGAAAGAGCGCAGAAAATGCCGTTAAGAGGCTGATCGCCATTGAAATTCGGGTGCCGTAAATCAGTCGGGAAAAGAGATCGCGCCCAAGTTCATCGGTGCCCATCCAGTGTGTGAGGCCGGGTGAAGCGAGGCTGTTCAAGGTGTTTTGCAGATCGTAAGCATGGGGAGAGAAGAAATTTCCAAAGAGCGCGATGAAGATCAGCAGGACAATCGTCGCAGCACTTGTCATCGCCAAGCGGTCTTTTTTAAAGCGTTTCAAAAAAAGGCTGTTCTTCATTCAGGTAATTCCAAACAGATCATTTCAAATTCGGATGATTCCAACATTGCTCACGATTCCAATTGCACACGCGGGTCGATCAGCAGGTAGAGCAGATCGACCACGAGATTCGCAAAGACGATCAAGGCGGCATAAACCAGGGTGACGCCCATGATCAGCGGGTAGTCCCGATTGCTCACCGCGGTGATGAAAAACTTGCCCATGCCCGGCACGGAAAAAATAAATTCGATCACAAAAGAACCCGTCACCAGTACAGCCGTCAGAGGACCTAAAATTGTGATCACCGGGGAAATGGCATTGATTAAGATGTGACGCAACAAAACCGCCGTTTCAGAGAAACCTTTTGCTCGCGCTGTGCGCACGTAATTTTCTTGCATCTGCTCCAAAATAGAAGATCGGCACAAACGGGCAATGTAGGCTGCCGGGGCAAGGCCCAATGCAATTGCCGGGAGAATGGCATGGCGTCCATCTTCCCAGAGAGCGGGCGGTAGGACTTTCAAGTAATGAGAAAAAAATTGGATCAACAAAGCACCCAAGACAAAATTGGGGATGGAGATGCCTGCGGTCGCAAAAAACATACTGCCTCGATCCCAGGCGCTGCCGTGTAAAGCTGCCGAAAGCGTGCCCGCTGCAACACCCAATATCAGCGCAAAACCCAGGGCGACAAGGCCTAAGTGGATTGAAACCGGTAGAGAATCCGCAATGACATCGGAAACACTTCGTCCGACATATTTGTAAGACGGTCCGAAATCGCCCTGTACCAGTCCCTTGAGATAGAGCAGATATTGGGTTCCCAGTGTTTTGTCGAGATGATATTTTGCCTCAATATTGGCCATAATTTCGGGTGGCAGCTTTTTTTCGCGATCAAAAGGGCCACCCGGAACAAGATGCATCATCACAAAAGTGAGGCTAGCCACCAACCACAAAACCGGAATGGCCCAAAGCACACGACGGATTACAAAGCCGACAATCACT
>CAZRYI010000119.1:0-6710 GCA_964604255.1 uncultured Nitrospirota bacterium | reverse complement strand
TTTTAGGAACAAATTCAATGGCATATTCAGCACCCCGATAATGCTCTTTATGACCTTTTTGGCGTCCAAAACCTTTGACTTCACTAATCGTCATACCAACGATGCCAATATCGGAAAGCGCTTTTTTCACTTCTTCCAGTTTAAAGGGCTTAATAATCGCTTCTATTTTTTTCATACATTTCTCCTCTATTGACCGAAAAATACCATCACTTAGCGATTTGTTTTTTATCTTTATTAGATGTGCAAGCTTAACATATCAAGCGTCACAAGAGCTGTTTTCCCCGACCGCAAAGAGAAAAACTTTGATGGATTTCTCTCTCCGGTCGAGAGGACAACCTGTCTTACGCCACCTCGCCTCCGCATCCATTTTTTTGGGGATGCGGAGGCGAAGGAGGAGTGTGGTTCTTTTACATCAATGTTGCAACGAACTGGATCAAGAGCATGTCGGAGTCGGCATTTGCCGTACCGAAAGCATCAGCACCACCATCAGCGTCGAACGTCACATATTCCACTCTTGCTGTCAGAGTATCCGCAAGGGCACATGAAGCAGAAAGAGTCAGGGACGTCGGTGTTGCTGCCCCAGCTGCAGGATCAACACTGTCATAACGGACGTGCAAAGCATGCTTTCCATGTGTTGCACCCAATGTGACCGCGAATGCAGTGTCAACGACATCATCCGTCAAGTACTCAACCGCATAGCTGAGATCAAGGTCGGAACTCGGCATCACAGAACCAGAGATGATGATATCAAGAGTAGCGTCTAGCGCCGCTGAGGTCGTAATATATCCGACAGAAAGATCTGGTAAGGAGTTGTTAGCATCGGAGTAGCCAAAAGTAAGACCGAAGCTGTTCTCTTCAGATGCAGGAAGCACAAAACCGGTAGTGCCGACAGGACCAGCAGCGGTACCCGCCCAATCATCGGTAAAGAGTACACTTCCAGAGAACGGACCATGCTCAGCTTCAAGCATTACACCAGCCAAGTTGGAAGGAACAAGACCAAAGAGTTGACCGTAGGAAACAAAGGAACGATCAGGAGCATCCTGTGACTCGTAGCCAATGGGGGAATTAAAAACACCACCCGTCAAATCCGGGTCAATGGGTAAGCCAGGGATATCCCATACAAACTTCGCTTGTTCAATATGCTCGGCAAAGGTATTTGGTCCACCAGGTAAACCATTTACACTCATATTCGTCGAGGCCAAGGTATTACCAAGGCTTCCACCGTTATTGGCGGCACCGTCATTATCAGCTGGTCCCGTCTCGCTCGAAGGAAAATCAAGATCCATTCTAAAAGTAACGCCACCATTTTCTTTTTCAAGGTTGATTTCACCCTTAGCAACAAACTGCCCTTCAACGAGGTTTTTTCCATTCGTCGGATCTAGAGAGGGTTGATCATTCATTCCAATGTAGAGAATATCAGCAAAGGCGTTGATTTTCAGGTCTCCTGCATGACCAATGCCTGCCGAACCTGTAATAATCGACGCTGCCACCAATGTATTAAGAACAAAACTGCTTTTCTTCATTCACTTTCCTCCTTAATTTTTCGTTAGTTGCTCTTGCACCGCAATAAACTTTGTCTACTTGCTGCCCATTTCCAGCTGCCATAGGTGAAAGCTTAATCGTCAGCAGACGGCGGCATAGTAGCAAAAACGAATTCCTAAAACAAGAAAAAAAACAGGGTCATATCGATTTCATATCTCAATAAAATCAATGTGATATGAACTATGTACAGATGAATAGACAGGTTTTTTAGGGTTTTCGGAATCGAAGTCGCCATCTTCGTAGAATTTCAAACAGATAAAATTTTGGATTAGAACGGCGTTCCGAGTTCAGCCAAAATCTATAGACTTAGCTTTTCACAAAAGGCTTCTGCATTGATGCGCCCTAGCGCCGTTAAAGTCAGCGTTTTGGGTGTGAAGAGTTGGTTGGCGAGAGTTTGGATTTGTTTTGGTGTTACCCGGTTGATTTCTCGTGTGACTTCTCGCATTGAAAAGTTTTGACCGAAGTAAATTTCTTCTTTTGCGAGTCGACTCATGCGGTTTGATGTTGATTCCATTCCCAGAATCATGCTGCCCTTGATGTGATTCTTTGCCCGATTCAGTTCGCTAGGGTCAATCGTAATGTCCTTAATCTCCTTGAGTTCTTTTAAAATAAGATCAACGACCTTAGGAGCGTTCTCAGAACTCGTGCCTGCATAAACCGTAAAAAGACCTTCATTTTGATAAGAAGAAGGTGAAGAATAAATCGAATAGGCCCAGCCACGATTTTCTCGAACTTCTTGAAAAAGCCTAGAACTCATTCCTCCCCCCAGAATGGTACTCAACAGGTAGAGCACATAACGCTCAGGATCTGCTTGTGCTAGACCTCCCGTGCCGAGACAAAGATGCACCTGCTCAAAGTCTTTTTCTTTGACTAAAATGGAGGGTTTTATCTTTGCGGGTTTTCTGTCTTTGATCTCTGTTTCATAGGCGGCATATCGCCCGAAAGATGCCTGCAAAAGTTTCATCAATGCGGCATGATCAAATCGGCCTGCGACCGAAATGACCATTTTACGTGGATCATAGGTGCGTGCAAGAAATTTAAGAATCTTCCGCTGTGTAAAGCTCGAAACAGATTCAGGCGTACCAAGTATCGGCCTCGCCAGAGCATTGCCTTTCCACATATCTTTGAGATGAAGCTCATGAACCAAGTCTTCTGGATCGTCCTCGACCATTTTGATTTCTTCCAGCACTACCTGTCGTTCTTTTTCGATTTCTTCCGGCTCAAACTGAGAATCAAGAAAATTGTCCGACAAGATATCAATGGCCTTCGGCAGATGTTCATCCAGCACCTTCACATAAAAAGTGGTCATCTCCCTGGAGGTAAAGGCGTTCATTTCTCCGCCAATGCTATCAATTTCTAATGCGATTTCCTTCGCCGAGCGCCGCTTCGTCCCTTTAAAAAACATGTGTTCCAGGAAATGGGACATGCCGTGTTCAGCAGGTTTTTCATCCCTGGAACCAATGTTCACCCATAAACCGATGGCGACCGATTTAACGGAGGGGATTCTTTCGGCCAATACACGAATGCCGTTATCCAGAAGATGTTTGTGAATCATGTGGTTTCCTAATCAAAAAAAAACGGTTGGCAGTTCACGCAAGTTTCAGGTAAATAACCAAAAACATACAACTGCCAACCGCATCACTGTCGTTCTATTCTGTTGGTTTTGGAAGGGTCTCTTTACGGGAAAGGCGAATTTTTCCCTGACGATCAACTTCGAGTACCTTGACTGAGATTTCATCGCCCTCTTTCACTTCATCTCTGACATCTTTGACACGATGGTGAGCCAACTGAGAAATATGTACCAGGCCGTCAGTGCCTTTTTTCAGTTCCACAAAGGCACCGAAATCCATAATGCGGACGACTTTTCCAACATAAACCCGACCGACTTCGACATCTTCCACAATCATATTAACCATGTCGACAGCTTCTTTCGAGGCGGCTTCATCTGATGAGGCGATGTGGATGGTGCCTGCATCGTCAATGTCGATTTTAACCCCAGTTTTTTCAATAATGCCACGAATGACCTTGCCGCCTGGTCCGATGACTTCGCGTACCTTGTCAGGTTTCACCTTCAAGGTAATGATTCTAGGGGCGTAGGTCGAAAGATCTTCCCGTGCTTCGGGCAGGGCAGAGAACATTTTTTCGAGAATATGCAGGCGTCCCAGTCTTGCTTGTTCAAGGGCCTGTTCCATCACTTTGGTGGAAATCCCACCAATTTTAATGTCCATCTGAAGCGCCGTGATGCCATCCGCTGTTCCGGTGACTTTAAAATCCATGTCGCCGAGATGATCTTCCAGACCCAAGATATCGGAAAGCACTGCAGTGTCATCACCTTCTTTAATCAAACCCATTGCAATGCCAGCAACCGGTTTTTTAATCGGTACACCTGCGTCCATCATCGCCAGCGTGCCGCCGCAAACGGTTGCCATTGACGAAGAACCGTTTGATTCTAGAATGTCAGAGACGAGTCTCAAGGTATAAGGGAAGTCTTCCTGACTGGGCAGTACCGGTTTAAGTGCGCGTTCTGCTAATGCACCGTGACCGATTTCCCGACGCCCAGGGCCTCTCATCGGTCGGGTTTCCCCAACGGAAAATGGCGGAAAGTTGTAATGCAGCATGAAGGATTTTTTATATTCCCCATCTAAGGAATCAATTCGCTGCTGGTCATCGGAAGTACCGAGGGTTAATACAGCCAGTGCCTGTGTCTCACCACGGGTAAACAGGGCTGAGCCGTGAGTACGCGGCAAAACACCCACTTCACAGGTGATCTGGCGAATATCGCTTAGACCGCGACCATCGGCACGAACGCCCTTCGTCAAAACCATCTGGCGAACAGCCTTCTTTTCTAATTCGTGGAAAAAAGTCTTCGTTTCTTTAATTTTTCCGCTCTCTTCAGGATCGATCCCATCAATTCGCTTTTGAAGGATTTCGTCGAGTTTTACCTGACGTTCCGCTTTATTCTGTATGGTCACCGCGTCGGCAATTTCAGACTGAAGGGCTTCTTTCACTTCTTCAAATAAAGCTTCGTCACGATCAACAACTGGAACAGCCCGTTTGGCTTGTCCTACTTTTTCTTGCAATTCTTTCTGGAGATTGATGACGGTTTGCAAAGCCTCATGACCGTATTGAATCGCTCCCAGCACAACAGCTTCTGAAAGTTCTTTCGATCCACTCTCGACCATCATGACCGCATCGGCAGTACCGACCACCACGATGTCCATGTCACTTTTTTCAAGATCGGCAATATTGGGGTTAATTAACAACTCCCCATCAATACGTCCAACCCGTACAGCGCCTATCGGCCCTTGAAAGGGAATATCGGAAATCGTCAGGGCCGCAGAAGAGCCTGAAATCGCCAGGATATCGGTGATGCCACCCTGATCACAGGACAAGACCGAGGCAATGATCTGTGTTTCAAAATGCCAGTTATCGGGGAAGAGCGGTCTCAGCGGCCGGTCAATCAAGCGACAGGTCAGAATTTCTTTTTCTCCGAGGCGACCTTCCCGTTTAAAAAAACCGCCGGGAATTTTACCTGCGGCATAACTTTTTTCCTGATAATCAACCGTCAGGGGAAGAAAATTGACATCTTTTTCTCTTGTTGATGAACAGGCAGTCACCAGTACGACGCTGTCTCCGTATGTCACCATGACGGCCCCATCGGCCTGACGGGCGGCACGCCCTGTTTCCAATATGAGATTCTGTGATCCCACTTTTGCTTCAACGCGATGAATCATTCTGATGCTCCTTTGTTTACAGTTTACGAAGGGTTTGAGAATGCAGTACTTCGGGAAGGGAGGGCACAGAACGACAATAAAAAACCAAGGGACGGACTAAAACAAGGGGCAATTGCAACAAAAAAAACCCGCTTCCAGCAGCGCCTCGTCCTTGGATTGTTATTGTATTTCTGTGCCGCCGACCGCGAAGCTACTTTCGTATACCCAGTTTTTTGATGATCACCTGGTAGCGGCTGATCTCGATTTTTTTGAGGTAGTCCAGCAGTTTCCGACGCCGACCGACCATGTGAATCAAACCGCGTCTGGAATGATGATCTTTTTTGTGTTCATTAAAATGATCCATCAGTCCGGTGATCCGGCTGGTTAAAAGGGCGATCTGAACCTCGGGTGAACCCGTATCCCCTTCATGCACGGCATTTTCTTTGATGATGTTTTGTTTGACTTCTTTAAGCAACGACATCTAATTCATCCTCCATCTTGATCTATTATTTAAATTTAAACCTTGTAAAAACCTACTTGAATCGCCTGCGCTACTTCGTACACAACACTGTTTTGATCTTAAATGCCGCCTCTGAACGCTTGAGGCCTCCCACGATTGAGGCAGTCGAAGCAAGTGACGCTTCCATCATCAGCGAACTTTTTAAAGCAAGGCCAATTCCTAAGAGCCGACCTTGATGATCTAGGAAACGAAGTGCATCTCCCGATTTAAAAGTCTCCCATTTCAACAAGCTCTCAACACCGATCTGAACACCATGCAACAAACTGGACACGGCGCTGGCTTTCAGCCAAAGTCCGGGAACATTTTGTAGCGGTGTGTCCAGAGGATAAGCGACTTTCTGCCAATCCTCATTTTCACAATACTCAGCAAAGGCTTCCAGATCAATGGCATCTTCAATATTAAAATTTCCCGTGTGGGTACGACGCAAAGACAAAAGATGTGCAGCCACACCCAGTTTCTCTCCGATATCCACACAGAGGGTTCTGATATAAGTCCCCTTGGAGCAGCTCACCTGGAAGGCAATGTCATTGCCATGTTTTTCCTGAAAGACAATCGAATGAATCTTCACTTGACGGGCCGCCCGTGCCACAACCTTGCCTTCCCGTGCTGTTTTATAAAGCCTCACGCCATTGACCTTGATCGCAGAATACATCGGAGGGGTTTGCAAATAAGGCCCGACAAAAGCATTCATCACATTTTTGATGGATTGCAGGCCCGCATCGGAATGAAGGCTTTCAGGAATTGTGACAGACTTTGTCACCGTTCCGCTGGCATCCTGCGTATCCGTCTCTTCACCCAATCGCAGGACAGCATCGTAAGACTTGTCCGCATCACTCACGAAAGAAGCTAATTTTGTGCCCTTGCCAAAACAAATCGGCAGTACACCGGTCGCCAAAGGATCCAGGGTTCCGAGGTGGCCAACCCGTTTTATCTTG
>CAZRYI010000118.1:0-6777 GCA_964604255.1 uncultured Nitrospirota bacterium | reverse complement strand
AGCCGTCTTTCGATTGTTTGGGTGTTTTTCATCTGCAACGACTTCGCAGAGCAAAATCGACTCCAGGATGTCCTTGATGTAGGCATCAGTGAAATCGAGTAATTTGAGGATTTTTTTGTTCCGAAGCCGGTAATAAACCTGCTTGCCTTCTTTTTCAGAAGTCACCATGCCGCAGTTTTTAAGACAGGCCAAATGGTGGGAAACAAGGTTTTGCGCGTGTCCCAAACCCTGATAGATTTCAGTCACACTAAAACGTTTGTTGGCAGAGAGCATCTTCAAAATATCAAGTCGAGTCCGATCCCCAAGTGCCTTGAAAAAGTGCGCCCTCGCAGTTTGTAAATCACCGTGAATCATTCTGCCTCCAATAATATACATCAACGAACGTCGATATATATCTTAAGAGCAAGGCGAACGATTGTCAAGCATTGGATATCAAGCAAGGTTCGCAAAAATGCTCGTGTTTGATGGGTTTTAATCTCAAAAGGGTTTGATGATGAATCTAAAAGGGGTGTCCAAATACGGATCGGCCCTATCAAAGGGCCCAAAATCGTCGTTACATCATACCTGAGGTGCCAACCGAGATCAGTTTCTGTGTGATTTCCTTTTCCGAACCGGGGCGACAATAATGAAAACCCTGCATCTCGTCACAGCCATTCAATTTTAAAAATTCTGCCTGCGCCTCTGTTTCAACCCCTTCAGCCGTAACATACAGATTCAGGCTGTGTGCCATCGCGATGATGGCCTGGGAAATCGCTGCATCATTTGGATCGGTGGTAATATCGCGCACAAAAGATTGGTCTATTTTCAAATGGTCAATGGGAAAAGATTTCAAATAACTCAAGGAAGAATAGCCCGTTCCAAAATCATCAATGGCCAGATGGATACCCATTTTTTTGAGAGACTGAAGGGTTTCGACAGCGGCTTCCACATTTTCCATGATGATGCTTTCGGTAATCTCCAAGCTCAAACAGTGCGCGGGCAACCCTGTTTCCGCTAGCATATCGGCAACCCTTTCCGTAAACTTTTTTTGTGAAAACTGACGTGGCGATAAATTCACTGCAATACGCATCCGGGGAAAACCCAAATCCATCCAGCGTTGCGCTTGTTCACAGGCCGTCCGCATCACCCAATCCCCAATCGGAAGAATCAAACCGGTTTCTTCAGCCAAAGAGATAAATTCAACCGGAGAAATTAAACCGCGTTTAGGATGTTCCCATCGCAACAAACACTCCACGCCCGTGACCTGTTTTTCGGCTACGCCCACCAACAATTGGTAATAAACTCTTAACTCCCCTTCTTTCATCGCCCGGCGTAAATCCTCTTCCAGCACCAAACGGTTCACAACACGGATATTCATATCGCCGGTGTAAAATTGAAAACGATTGCGACCGGTTTCTTTTGCACGATACATCGCCGTATCCGCATTTTTCAAAAGGCTCTCTGGATCATCTCCATCTTTAGGATAAAGACTAATGCCGATACTGCCCCCAATAAAAAGATCATGTGCATCCAGTAAAAAAGGAGGTTTCAATGCTTGTAAAATTTTTTGTGCTACGGTCGCGGCCACCGTTTCATCACTCAAATTTTCAAGCACAACCACAAATTCATCTCCACCCAAACGCGCGATGGTATCTTCTGATCGGCCACTTTGTTTCAAGCGCTCAACAAATTTAATCAAGAGCATGTCACCCATCGTATGCCCATAACCGTCATTTACTTTTTTAAAATCATCCAAATCAATAAAGAGCAAGGCCACTTGTTTCTGATGGCGCTCAGCTTTTTGAATTGCATGTTTGAGGCGGTCAAAGAGCAAGTAGCGATTTG
This sequence comes from uncultured Nitrospirota bacterium, assembly GCA_964604255.1. Classification (GTDB taxonomy): domain Bacteria; phylum Nitrospirota; class Nitrospiria; order SBBL01; family JAADHI01; genus JAJDBU01. Next base: position 4,953 of record CAZRYI010000118.1, on the reverse strand, counting down.
GAAGCTGAGTGAGTGCGTCATGCGTGGCCTGAAACTCCAATATCTGCGCCGCTTGGCGTGTATGGGTTACGTTGCTGAAAGCTATGGCAATGCCCAAAACCTCGTGTGACTCACCTCGAATGGGTTTTACGGAAACATGCAGCACGTACTCTTGCCCGGATGCACTCAGCAATCCAATCGATTCCGGTAACTGCCCCGTCTCACCCTGCAAGATGCATTGCGTGATCGGATACACCATATGCTCACCTGTCACTTCGTCCATCGCATGAAAAATGCTACTAAATGCACGGCTCTGTGCTTCGGACAGTCTATAACCCGTCAATTTTTCAGCAACAGGGTTCATGTAGTCCACAATGCCTTCGTCATCGGTGGTAATGACCGCATCTCCAATCGAGTGCAAGGTTACTTGAGCACGCTCTTTTTCGCGAAATAGGGCCTGACCCACATTTTCCAAACGGATCCAACTCAATAAGGGCGCGGACAAACTGACAACCATCAGGGGCGTTGCGGGAGGAATCCAAAGATGAAGTCCCCACAAAGAAAAAGCACTCAGAACCAGCGTGATCAGAAGCACCGCACACGTTGAAACAAAAGTCCATCGGGGAGAAAGATAGAGATAAAATACAAGCGGTGCTAACACAAATAATAGCGTGATCAAGACATGCGCAGTAAAAGGAATTCGCTGAAAGGTCAAGTCATTTCGAAGCGCATCCAGGGCATTGGCGTGAACCTCGACACCCGACATTTGACGGCTTAGGCCGGTGCTGGGTGTGGAAAACTGTCGCGCCAGCCCCGAAGCTGTCACACCCACAAAAACGAATTTATCTTGAAAATGATCTGGAGAAATGCGCCCCTGGATGACATCGACAAACGAAACTTCTTCAAAATGTCCGGCTGGCCCGGAAAATGAAATCAGAACAGGCTGAGTCCCCGTCCAAGCGTAAGGGTCTTTTTTTTCGTCCGAGGGTAGCAAAGCATGATTCAGTGTTTTCTTTCCCCCCGCTTCCAGCATCGCCAGAGCCAATGCAGACCAATACGGCCCACCGAGTCCCGCTTTTAAAAAGAGTCCCCGCTGAATACCATCGCCCTCCAAAGGCATTTCAACATGTCCCAGGCCCGCAGCAGCTTCAGTAAATATGGGCAGAGGGAGAATCTCCGTTAAACCCAGCTCAGAAAGACGTTCATAGGCCACGGGTAAAACAACAGGCCCGCTGCTTCGTATCGCCGCCGCAAACAAACGATCCCCTTCAGGGTCTTTTGAATCTGGTTCGGAAAAAAGAATGTCAAAACCAACGACCTTGGCACCTCCCTGCGATAAGATGTCGAGTAGCTTTGCCTGTCTCCGTCGCGGCCAAGGCCAACGCCCCATCTCACCCAGACTTTGATCATCAATCCCAACAATGACAACATCCTCTGGCGTGGGACGTCCCATCAAACGGATCACGCCGTCATAAAATAGATTGTCCCAACGCTTTAAGGAATCATCGTAGAGCAGGCCAAAGGTAATCCCGATCAGAAAAAAAAGGAACAAGGCTTTCTGAAATAAGAGGTCGCTTTGTTTTGCGCTGACCCTCACAACAGGGCCAATAAGACAGCGAAGATCAGTAGGAAAGGACGACAAAATCGGGAAGGGACTTCAATGGTTTGTGCCGCCGTGTAATCACCCACAATCCCCTCAGAGGTAATGGCTCTCACACGCAGATAATACAAACCCGGATCGGGGCGATCAAAGGATGTGCTGACCCTGTCCAGCTCTTGCTGGGAAACAAGTGTGAAAAAGTCTGCATCTCGCGCAAGCTCCACTTCATAATGCTCCGAGGGCTTTCCTCCCATCCAATGAATCTGAAGGTATTTATCTTCAAGCTGACTTGCCTCAAGCTTGAGCATGGAGGCTTTGGCGCGAACCCTAAATGTCTGAGAAGGGCTAAAGAGGCCATACTTTCCCGACCCGTCCGCAGCTGCAACCCGCCAATAATATAGCCCCGGTTTGAGGGGCTTTGACCTGATTGTTGGTTCCGAAAAATCGACAACATCCATCAGCGGGGAGAAAAAATCTGCTTGCTCTGCTATTTGGAAGCGGTACGAATCTGCCTTCGACACTGCCTCCCACTTGAATTCGGGCGTCTCAAGATCAATCACCTCATTAAAAGGGGGCCTCAAAAGAAGTGGCGGTTTCGCAAGAATTTGAGGAATTTCAATGGTCTGTGCTGCTGTGTAATCACCCACAACCCCCTCTGAGGTAATGGCCCTCACACGAAAGTAATACAAACCAGCATCAGGGCGATCAAACGATGTGCTTGCCCTCTTTAGCGCTTGCTGAGAAACAAGTGAAAGAAAGGCTGCGTCTCGTGCGAGTTCCACTTGATAATGCTCCGACGGTTTCCCTCCCTGCCATTGTATTTGAAGCTGTGTATCTTCAAGCTGACTTGCTGCAAGCTTGAGTATGGAGGCTTTGGCGCGAATCCTAAACGTGTGAGAAGGGCTAAAGAGGCCGTACTTTCCCGATGCGTCCGCAGCCGCAACCCGCCAATAATACAGCCCCGGTTTCAGAGGCTGTGACCTGATTGTTGGTTCTGAAAAATCGGCAATATCCATCAATGGAGAGAAAAAATCTGCCCGATCCGCTATTTGAAAGCGATACAAATCTGCCTTCGGTACTGCCTCCCACTCGAATTCGGGCGTCTCAAGATCAATTACTTCATTAAAAGGGGGCGTTAAAAGAAATGGCGGTTTTTTTTGCACAGGTTTTGGAGGAGGGCTGGGTGGGACTGCGAGTGAAAAGTGATGTACAGCATTAAATCCTTCTAAGGCCAAATCATCAATCCCACGGACACGCATGACATAAGGTCCGTTTGGCAAATCCGAAAGAATGAGTTCTGGTTTTTCAAGTGTGTCATCAAAATCCAGTACATCGAATGCCTTGGTTTTAGACAACTGGATACGATAGCCCTCTGCACCGGCCAAGCTCGGCCAGATAAAATGCAGCGGTAACTGATTTAAAGTATCCGGCAAACCCGAAAGCTTTGGCGCTTGAAGCAAGACACTCGGAACGGAGGGAGGCTCGCCCAATTTAACCACCGTACCAAATCCCGCAACAACAGACTGTATTGAACCGCCCGCGATGACATCCACACGCCCTGTTAAAACCTCAGTACTCGAAATTCCTCGATCAGGATCACTCATCATGCGAAGCTTGGTGCCGCGTATTGCGGTAATCGCACCTGGCGTGTGAATTTCAAAACGCCCACCCGTCGCTTCTTTGGGTGTCACGGTGGTGCGGAGTCTGCCTTTTTTAAGTCGAATCAGAGAATCCACCATCCCCGTTTCACCGTAGGACTGAATCACATCAAATTTCAAATCACTATTGGCTTGCAACAGGAGGTGTGAGCCATCGGCAAATACAAGTGATACACTGCTTTTAGGCCCGGTACGAATTGCATCTTCTATGTGTAAAAGCGCCCCCACAAAAAGCGGTTTCTTTTTACCTTGGGTTTCAGATTGAAAAGAGACCTCACCCGAGATAGTCAAAACTCTGACTGGAGCGGGTCGAACTTTCAACCACGCGACAGGAATATTAAGTCGCGAGCCAGGCTGTAGCTTTTTGGGGTCAGTAATATGGTTCAAAACCTGAAGTTCCCGCCAGTAACGCATGGAACTGAGATAGCGTTCACTTAAATTCCAGAGATTGTCCCCTGGGCGTACCGTATAAGTCCATTCCTGGGCTTGTAGAGGCAAAGGACACAACAAGCCCAGGATCGCCCCAAGCAGCAACACTTTCTGGATTCCGCGCATTCTCACTGATGTCAGCCTTTCTGCCGCATTCGAATGAGAGAAACATTCGACAACGAGCGACCTAAATCGGAAGAAGCCTAGTTAAAATTTCAGGGTGGGATAAACACAGTCACGTTCTCACGTCACTGAACAAACGACAGTTCAAGTTTCTTTTCTATATCGCAATCAACAAGGTTTCGCAAGACTTACCTGCTTAAATAAAAATCTGCTACGGAATAAAAAATAACGGTATTTATTTTTTGGTTCAAATCGCTAACACTCATATAATGCTTTTTTTTCTTTAAAAAACATTATATGAGAGCCCATTCGTGTAACTTGAACGGGACAGTAGTGCGCCAATATCCAAGCGTCCAAGCAAGAAAATAAAACGCCCATCTTTCACATCATTGCCAAAAACAACGGCATATCCTAAAATGGCATTCACTCTTTCAAGTTGTTTTGATTGTTCGCCTCTCATCATAGGAATTGCCCATGAGTCAATCATCCCCGCCTAATTCAAATAGCAATAAGTCTGCCCCCAAATTCAGGAATCTCTATTTCGGCCCGGAAGTACAGTGGCGTGAAACGCTTGCCTATCTTGAAGACTTGTCAAAGGGAGCGAAAAATACCAAGCCTTTTGTTTTGCTTGTCGGAGAGAAAGGTTTTGGGAAAAAACAATTTTTTGAAAAAATCTGTTACGAACTTTCAGCATCCGAGATTCCATTCCAAGCCTACGACCAAATCGACATGCTGGACAAAGACAAAGACGAAATGTCCGCTTTTGAAAGCTTGAAGAAAAAATACCCTACGTTGCTTAGTCTTGATTCGCTTACACTGGGATTAGGCCTGCCTATTCTAGGGTTCTTGAAAGTCACCCTTAATTTCAAATCTGATCTTTCACAATGGACGACATCCTCTATCGAGCGAGAGGATTCCGAAGGGAGTTTTGGAAAACATCAGGCACTATGGGATCTGTTAGACAAGCTCGCTTCAGACTCACTTTTACTGATACACATCAATCACTTTGAGGAAGCATTTGCAGACTGGTTTTTCTTTTTAGAAGAATATCTGCGGCATATCGGGAACACACAAACCCGCGTTGTCATTTTTGCGTCAATCAATCGTAACCACAGCCGTTCTCTTTCCTTGGACAGCTCTCGATTATCTTGTTTTTTTAAAGAA
>CAZRYI010000117.1:0-6813 GCA_964604255.1 uncultured Nitrospirota bacterium | reverse complement strand
ACCCGTCGCACATTGCCATCAAGAATGGGATGGCGTTGCCCCAAAGCAATGGTCAGAATCGCACCTGCCGTCGAACGGCCGATGCCGGGAAGATCCATCAGGGCCTTAATCTCTGAGGGAAAGACACCGCCATGTTGTTCAACAATTTGACCCGCTGCCCGATGCAGGTTGCGAGCACGGGCGTAATATCCCAGGCCCTGCCATTGTTTCAAGACCCTTTCCAGAGGCGCAGCGGCGAGATCTGCCAGACTCGGATATGCAGCTAGAAAGCGCTGATAATAGGGAATGACGGTGCTGACCTGGGTTTGTTGCAGCATGATTTCCGAGACATAAACCGGATAAGGCTCGGGGCAATTGCGCCAGGGCAGTTCACGACCGGCGCTGCGATACCATCGGACAAGCGGCCTCGTAAAACGGGCCTGCATCCCGACATCAACAATCAATCAGCTGTCCTTTGTTTCTGGCTGGGATTCAGGTGACGACTCAGGTTTTAGCTCACTTGAGCTGCGGGATTGATCTTTACTGCGATTTCGGCCCAACTCCAAAATTTTGAGTTCGAGCAACTTGAAACGGGCGGCGATGGGATCAGGCAGGTTAGTATGATCGAAATCCCCTTCGCTGTCTTTTCGATGGATGATTTTCCCCGGAATGCCAACAACGGTGTTGTGTGCGGGAATCGATTTGAGGACGACGGAATTGGCACCGATACGCACGTGGTCGCCGACAATAATACCGCCCAATACTTTGGCCCCCGCCCCGACAATCACATGATTGCCGAGCGTGGGATGTCGCTTTCCTCGCTCTTTTCCGGTGCCGCCTAAGGTGACACCTTGGTAAAGCGTCACGTTGTCGCCGATTTCAGCCGTTTCTCCAATGACGACCCCCATGCCGTGATCAATAAAAAAACTTTGCCCGATGACAGCGGCGGGGTGAATTTCGATGCCGGTTAAAAATCGGGCGATATGGGAGATGATTCTCGGTAAAATCGGAATGTCTATTTTCCAAAAGCGATGGGCAAGGCGATGCAGCAGGATGGCGTGTAAACCGGCATAGCTGCACAGGATCTCAAGGAGTCCTCTTGCAGCGGGGTCTCTTTCACGTACTGCCTGAATGTCTTGTTTAATGGTTTGAAACATCGGGTGGTTTGCGTGTTTTTTATTTCTCGATTAAGCAGACGGCCTGAGCTGCAATGCCTTCTCCTCTTCCAATGCAGCCCATTTTTTCATGCGTCGTGCCTTTTACATTCACCTCTTCCGCTTCGATGTTGAGGTGCTCGCTGATGTTCTTAATCATTTCTTCAACAAAGGGGGCGATTTTCGGGGACTCTGCAATGACAAGGCTGTCGCAGTTGATCACGCGATAACCTTTGTTTTTCAGAATGCGGACAACCTCTTTCAGGATGATCAAACTTGAAACGCCCTGCCAGCGGGGATCACCGACTTTAAAATGACGACCTAAATCCCCCGCACCTGCCGCGCCAAGCAAAGCATCTGAAATGGCGTGCAACAGTACATCGGCATCGGAGTAACCTGCCAATCCCGTTTCATGGGGGATTTCCACGCCGCCGAGCATACATCGCCGCCCCGTAACGAGCGGATGTACATCATAGCCAATCCCAACGCGCAGACTCATTAGTGTAAAGTACTCGTATTTTCGAGAGAGGCGATTTTTTCTGTTGTGTCTGAATTTTGTAGAAGGAATTGTGCCATTTTCAAATCAGCAGCGGTCGTAATTTTAATGTTCTCCGAAGGCCCCTCAATACACAAAATCGGAATGCCGAGGCGCTCAACCAGCATGGCTTCGTCCGTCGCAAAAAAATGATCTGTTTTACCTTTTTCGCAGGCCTCGGCCAGTACGGATAAATAAAAACCCTGAGGGGTTTGCATCGCCCAGATTCGCTCGCGCGCGAGGCTCTTTTGAATCACCGCGCCGTCCGTTACTTCTTTCAGTGAATCCGTCACGGGCCGGGCAGCGGCAACGGCACCAAAAGTAAGGACCCCTTCGATAACTTTTGCAATGAGTTCAGTTGTGACCAGGGGCCGAACACCATCATGGACTAAGACAATATCTTCGTCCTGCCCTTTTTTTTTCAGGAGGGCCATTGCAGCAGCAACAGAATCCTGCCGAGAAGCCCCACCGGCAATCACATTCTGGAGCTTTGGTAATGCATAGTCGGCAATCAGTGTGTTGGTTTCCTGGAGATCTTCTTTCGGAACAACGCAGATAATTTCATCAATACCAGGTGAATTCTGAAAAGTCAGGAGGGTGTGAATGAAGACGGGTTTGTCGGCCAGTTTTAAAAACTGCTTTTTGTGTGTGCCGCCAAAACGCTCACCATGACCTGCTGCCGGTACTATGGCATAAACCACTTAAGTACTCCTCATTGCACGAACGGCTTCACGGTTGCTTTCTTCCTTGACCCGGCTGAAAATCATGCGACCCGCCGGTGTTTGAAGCACACTGGTCACGGTAATGGCGACATTTTTGCCGATGGATTTTTTCGCTTCATCAATCACAATCATGGTGCCGTCATCCAGGTAGGCAATGCCCTGACCAAATTCTTTTCCTTCTTTTAAGACAAAAACGCGCATGACTTCACCAGGCAGCACCACCGGTTTCAAAGCATTGCAGAGCTGATTGATATTTAAAACACACACGCCCTGAAGTTCGGCCACCTTGTTCAGGTTTAAATCGTTTGTAATAACCTTTGCGCCAAGATCCTTTGCTAAGGCTACAATTTTGGAATCGACCTCCCGAATCGAGGGATAATCGGTATCAATAATACGGACTTCAAAACCGGGCATCTCCTGAAGGTTGTGCAGGACATCCAGACCCCGTCGCCCTCTTGCCCGTTTCATTGAATCGGAAGAATCAGCGATATGTTGCAGTTCATGCAGAATAAATTGCGGGGTCAGAAAAACCCCTTCCAAAAAACCGGTTTCGCAGAGGTCGGAAATCCTGCCGTCAATAATGACACTGGTATCCAAAATTTTTAAGCTTTCAGCCTGTACCTTGTTTTCGCCCTCTTGCGAAGAAGAATTCAAACTTTCCTCCCATTTCAAGGCGAGCATCATGCCCATGTAGGGAAAAAAGAGGAAGACGAGGCCCGTCCAAATCAGGGCCAGGCTTGCATTAAAAAGGATGAAAGGGCCGGTCATCATGTTGAGCAAACCGGCAGTCAGCACCCCAATAGCAAAACCCGCAGAACCCCAGCCAAGTCGGGCAATTCTTTTCTTTTTCAAGGAAAGGGCGAAGGCGACCAAAGCAGCCCCGGTGCCAAACCCTGCTCCCGCTCCGAGCAGGGTTGAGCCACTTTGCAGGCTTGCTGAGATGCCGTAACCAACAAAGGTGCTGATGACAACAAACAAAAAATGAATAAAAAAGACAGGTTTCATCATGATACCCCTTTAAAATCATTGTAAGAAAAAGAAGCCGATACGGTGATGATCAAGTCAATATCGACCGATATGAGAAAAAAGTAAATAGAAAAAAACCATCATTCCGATGTCACTGTTAAAAAGAGGGTACGATCTTTCCGGGCAATCAGCAGTAGAATCGGTTCATCCTTCGGTGCGGCTTTCAAACTGGCTTCATAGTGATCAATGTTTTCAACAACCCTACGATTGACCTCGATAATAAGGTCGCCCTGCTTGATCCCGGCTTCAGCTGCGCCGCTATTCACGGTGACAGAGATCACAAGCACACCGCGTGCATTTTCGTTTAAATCGAACTGGCGCGCTAAGGTTTCCGAAAGCGTTCTGACTTCAATTCCGCTTAGCAGGGTGCTGCTGCGTTCCTTGTGTACTTCGGCTGGCTTTCTCGCAAAAAGGTCTTTCGGCTGGGCTTTAATCAGCACTTCAAGAAGGATCTCTTTTTTATCACGGATGATGTTAACGGGGATTTTGGCTCCGACTTTGGTAGCGGCAACAACATTTCTCAATTGATTCGTTCCTGTGATTGCCTCACCTGCAAAGCTAATAATGACATCTCCACGATTAAAACCAGCCGCTTCCGCAGGACTGCCGGACATGACCTCGCTGATCAAAACACCCTTGGCTTCTGACAAACCAAAACCCTGTGCTAGGGGAGCCGTGACTTCCTGAATGGCAACACCCAGCCAACCGCGCACGACTTCTCCGTCGGCAGCAAGGCTCTTCACAATGGATTGCGCCATGTTGCTGGGAATCGCAAAACCGATTCCCATATAACCGCCGTTCCGGGTGAAGATGGCCGTATTGATACCAATCAATTCCCCTTGCACATTCACCATCGCCCCGCCAGAATTACCGGGATTGATGGCGGCATCGGTTTGAATAAAGTCTTCGTAGGCGGTGAGGCCGATGTCCGCTCGCCCGATGGCAGAAACAATGCCCATTGTCACTGTTTGCGTAAACCCGAAGGGGCTTCCAATTGCCAGGACATATTCTCCAACTTGCAGCTTTGAGGAATCTCCCCAGGGGACGATGGGTAGGTTGTCGGCTTTAATTCGGATGAGCGCAAGGTCGCTCTTTGGGTCGGTGCCGACAATCTCTCCGGAAAATTCTCGTTTGTCAGCCAGCAGCACAATGATTTCATCGGCATTTTCGACCACATGATAATTGGTGACAATCAGGCCATCTGCTTGAATGATGACCCCGGAACCCAGGCTTTCAGATTTCTTTTTTTTCGGTTTATCCGGGGAACGAAAAAGATCGTCTCCAAAAAAACGCTTAAAGAGCGGATCTTTAAAAGGAGAGTGTGATTCAGAACCTGCTTCACCATTACGTGTTGCTGCGATATTGACCACCGCAGGTGTGACTGCTTTTGAGATGGCAATAAAGGGCTGATCACTTCGGAAAGGGGCGGGTGCTTTTGTCAGCGGGGGCGCTTTGATTGCTGGCTGGGAATTGCCCGTGCCATTTGTGGCCTGTCCGCTCGGCACCGAATGAAACTCGGTCACGAGCACAACGCCGACGATGACTCCGACAAACAATAAAAAAGCGGAAAAGACAAGGCGTCTCATTCCGCTCGGATCGTGTCTCAAATACGAACTCCCAGGCTGAATTGGAGCTTCTTCAGCTCTCTTTAAAAAAAGAAGAATTCGGATTATACTACGCTTTTTTTTATATTGTAAAGCATGGAGATTATTGAAAAAAATGCCGTCAAAGCAAAACAAAACAGAGGAGTGGATTAAAAAAGCACAATCATTGATCTGGCATCCCTTTACACAGATGCAGGACTGGGAAAAGGACTTGCCCACCATCATCGTTTCAGGCAAAGGGGCGACCTTGCGCGACATTGAGGGCAATCAGTATCTTGATGCTACCTCCTCCATCTGGGTCAATATTCACGGCCATCGGCACAAAACCATTAACGAGGCAATGAAGCGGCAGTTGGATCGCATCGCCCATTCGACCCTGCTGGGTCTGACAAATCTTCCCGCGATTGAACTTGCAGAACAACTACTCGAAATTGCACCGAAGGGAGAAGCGGAAGACGAAAAGCTGAGCAAAGTCTTTTATTCTGACAACGGTTCAACTGCGGTTGAAATCGCCCTGAAAATCGCTTTTTCCTACTGGCAGCACATCGGTGGGACACACAAACTTAAAACGAAATTTGTCTCTTTTACCAATGCCTACCACGGTGACACCCTTGGTTCGGTCAGCCTGGGTGGCATTGACCTGTTTCATGCGGCCTACAGTTCCCTGCTATTTGATACCATCAAAATCCCCTCGCCCACTTGTTACCGCTGCCCGATTAACCTGGACTATCCTGCTTGTGAGATGGCCTGTGCTGACGAGGCTGAAAAAATACTGAAGAAAAAACATCGGCAACTTGCCGGACTTATCATTGAACCGCTTATTCAGGGGGCGGCAGGCATGTTGTGTGCGCCCCCCGGCTACCTAAAAAAGATGCGAGTGCTCTGTGACAAGTATGACATTTTGATGATTGTAGATGAGGTCGCGACTGGTTTTGGTCGCACCGGACTGATGTTTGCCTCTGAACACGAAGGGGTTGTGCCCGACCTGATGGCTATTTCAAAAGGGCTCACCGGAGGGTATCTCCCTTTGGCAGCAACCCTGACGCGGCAGAAAATTTATGACGCTTTTTTGGGAGACTATGCTGAATTTAAAACCTTTTTTCATGGACACAGTTACACGGGCAATCCACTCGGCTGTGCGGCAGCGCTCGCCAATCTGACAGTCTTCAAAGAAGAAAAGACCCTTGAGCATCTTAAGGAAAAAATCGCCTACGTAAAAAAGAGGCTCAAACCTTGGAAGCGATGGCGGCATGTCGGAGACATTCGACAGGTTGGTTTTGTGGTCGCAATCGAACTGGTTGCAGATAAAAAATCCAAACAAGCCTATCCTCTGGAAATGCGAGTTGGTGTCGCGGTCTGTCAGGAGGCAAAATCGCGAGGCGTGTTACTTCGCCCGCTTGGAAACGTCATTGCCATCATTCCCCCCCTCTCAACCACCATGGACGAACTGGCCGAAATAATTTCGGTCGTCGGGACTTCTATTAAAAAGGTGACGGCCAAAGTGAAGATCTAAGTCCAACAGACTGCTAGACCTTGAATTATGAAAAATATTGCTTATATTTGCCTGAGCGGTAGTATTAAAGAAATATGGAGAAATTGTGATGACTGAAAAGATACTGATTGAAAAAGTGGCCGGAGGCTACATCATTGCCGAAGCAAATCCGGAACCCAAAAATGCAACAGAGCAGTGGATAAGCAAATCGATATTTTCAGATTTCCCCAGCGCAATGGAAGAAATTCGTCGCAGATTTCGCATCTCTGACATCATCGCTTCGGAAGAGGGAAAGTTTATT
>CAZRYI010000116.1:0-6831 GCA_964604255.1 uncultured Nitrospirota bacterium | reverse complement strand
GGCTTTGCAAAGATGCGGGCCTATCATCACGGGCATATCGGCAAATTTTATTATATCGGTCCGAGGCTTTCCATGACGGCCTCAAATGCCGACCGATGGATTACGGCTAAACCGGGCACCGAGCTTTTTATCGCCCTGGCCATGATCCATCAAATCCTTGCAGAAGGACTGCATGTCCCCCTGCCGGAAAATGAAAAAAACCGACTGATTCAACTGGTTGCCCCCTTTGCCCCGGCGCCGGTCTCCCGTTTGACCGAGGTCGCAGAAGGCACCATTTTTCGCCTGACCCATGCCTTCGCAACGGCAAAACCTGCCCTGGCCTTTGCGGGAGATGTTGCAAACAGTGGCGACAACGCCACGGCCACAGCAGCAGCCGTCTGTCTTTTAAACTACGTGACTGGAAATATGGGGAAGACCATGCACTTTGAGCGCGAAAACGGCGCGAACAATGAGGACGGTAAAGAAAAGAAACACCGTTATCGTGACATGCTTGCCCTGATTCAGTCGATGAAAAGTGGAAAAGTTGCAGCCCTGCTTTTCTATGGAGTCAATCCGGTTTTTACACTGCCACAAGCAGCTCAATTTAAAGCAGCGCTCGCTCATGTGCCTTTTATCGCCAGTTTTTCGGGGGTGCTGGATGAGACCACCGCAGAAGCCCATCTCGTATTACCCGATCACAATGTCCTGGAATCCTGGGGAGATTATTCCCCGGAGGCAGGCGTATACGGACTCATTCAGCCTGTGATGCGACCGCTTTATCAAACGAAGGCAAGCGGCGATGTGTTGATTTCGGTCGCGCAAAAGCTCTCCAAAACCCTTCCATGGAAAAGCTATTACGACTTTCTCCGAGATCAATGGAAAACATATCAGGCCCGATTTGCGCCGATGACTGATTTTGAAAACTTCTGGCAGGAGCGTCTCAAACAGGGTGGGCGATGGCAGAAGGTGTCCCAAAAGCCGACGCAACTCTCTGAGTCACTTTTTGGAATGGACTTTAAACCCGCCCATTTTGAGGGAGACAAACAGGGACTCATTCTCTATAGCTATCCTTCCCCGGCACACTTTGATGGACGCGGGGCGGACAAATCCTGGCTTCAGGAACTGCCTGATCCCATCAGTAAACTGTGCTGGGAAAACTGGGTGGAGATTCATCCAAAAACCGCACATCAACTGAATTTACTGGAGGGAGATTGGGTCAAGCTCAGCTCAAGCTATGGCAGTATTAAACTGCCCGTTCATCTCTACGAAGGACTCCGGCGCGATACCGTTGCCATTCCCCTGGGGCAGGGACATACGCACTTGGGCCGCTACGCGAAAGGGCGTGGTGCAAATCCGATGGCCTTGCTTCCTGCCCAGCCGGAAACTTTGGCTGGCGGGATCAATTTTCTTTCGGTGCGTGTGCAACTCAAGCCCACTGGTAAAAATAGTCGTATGGCGAACGTCTCTGGCAGTGATCGACAGGGCGAGCGTGGCATTGCACAGGCCATTCCGTTGACCGAATTGATGTCACGCACACATCAGATGGCAGAAGAGGAAGTACTGAATATCTATCCCCCGCATGAGCACATCTTACATCGCTGGGGTATGAGCATCGACCTCCATTCCTGCACGGGTTGTTCTGCCTGTACTGTCGCTTGTAGTGCGGAAAACAACTTACCAGTTGTAGGTAAAGAGCGTGTCATTACGGGGCATGAGATGTCCTGGATGCGCATTGAACGTTACGTTGAAGGGGAAGGGGAGCGGCTTTTTACCCACTTCCTGCCGATGCTCTGCCAGCAATGTGACGATGCCCCTTGCGAACCTGTCTGCCCTGTTTATGCAACCTATCATAACGACGAAGGGCTGAATGTCCAGGTCTATAACCGTTGTATCGGGGTGCGCTACTGCGCCAATAACTGCCCTTATAAAGTGCGCCGATTCAACTGGGAGGCCTCCGACTTTCCAGAGCCGCTTCATCTTCAACTCAACCCGGAACTGTCGGTACGTGCCAAGGGGGTTATGGAAAAATGTACTTTTTGTGTGCAACGGATTAAGGGGGCGCAGGACGAGGCAAAGGATGAAAAACGTCTGCTTCAGGACGGGGAGATTCAACCGGCCTGCGCACAAAGCTGTCCGACACAAGCGATTGTTTTTGGGGATTTGAACGACCCTGAAAGCAGGGTTTCCAAATTGGCCTCACATCGTAGGCACTACCATGTGCTGGAACAGTTGAATACCAAACCTGCGATCAACTATTTAAAACGCATCCGGCAGGATGCGGAACAGGTTTAAGGAAGATCTGAATGAATCATGTCTGAGCCGAGCTATAAAAAAGTCACTCAGGACCTGCTCAAAACCATGCGTTCGCCAAGACGCATCTACTATGTTCTGCTCGCCCTGGATTTGCTGGTGCTGGCCCTGGGCATTCTGTCATGGGCCTACCAAATTGAGCATGGCATGGGATCTTCGGGCAAAAATAATCCGGTCGGCTGGGCACTTTATATTGCCACCTTTGTTTTCTGGATTGGCATTGCTCATTCGGGCACACTCATTTCTGCCATTCTTTTTCTCTTTCGTTGTCGCTGGCGAAATGCCGTCTTTCGCACCGCCGAAGCCATGACCCTTTTTGCCCTGACCACAGCCGGGTTTTACCCCCTGGTGCACCTGGGACGCCCTGAATTTTTCTACCGGCTTTTCCCCTATCCGCAAAATGGAGACCTCTGGATCAACTTCCGCTCTCCGCTCACCTGGGATGTTTTTGCGGTTGTTACCTACATGGTGGTGAGTGCCCTTTTTTTCTTTACCGGTCTGGTGCCCGATCTGGCAGTCATCCGGGATCAGGCGACCGGATGGCCGAAAAAAATCTACGGTTTTCTCGCACAGGGATGGAAGGGCACCGACCGGCAGTGGCAGCATTATAGCAGTGCCTATTTTTTGCTTGCCGCCCTGGCGACACCTCTGGTGATTTCTGTGCACAGCATCATTGCCTGGGATTTTGCCATGTCCATCGTGCCCGGATGGCATTCGACTCTTTTTGCCCCTTATTTTGTAACCGGTGCGATTCATTCAGGTCTTGCGATGGTGCTGACGATTCTTATTCCGATGCGCTACATCTACGGATTGGAGCCTTACATCACAAGGAGCCACCTTGAAAACATTGCTAAATTGCTGATCCTGACGACCCTGATCATGTTCTATTCGTATTCGACAGAATTCTTCATGGCCTGGTATAGCGGAAACATCTTTGAACAGGAGATTTTCCTCTACCGGGTGGTTGGAGATTATGCCTTTGTCTTTTGGATCATGGTGATTTTCAACGCCATTCTGCCCTTACTGTTCGTGATCGGGGAGATCCGAAGAAGCATCCCCTGGTTATTTGTCCTTTCTATTTTGATCAATATCGGCATGTGGTCTGAACGCTTTATTATTATTGTGACCTCCCTGTCTCACGAATATCTGCCCGCCGCCTGGGGACTCTTTGAGGGGCCAACCTGGGTCGAACTGGGTATCATCGCCGGCAGTTTTGCCTGGTTTTTCCTTTGGTTTCTACTCTTCGTGAGATTCTTTCCCGTCATTTCCATTACAGAGGTGAAAGAGCTGTTGCCACAACCCATTAAAATGCCGGTCAAAACAGAGGAGGGCCGATGAAATCCACCTGCCGTATTATTGGCCATTTTGCCCATGCCGATACCTTTTTGAGCGCTCTGAGGCAACTAAAGAAAGAGAACATTGTCGGTATTCGCACTTTTTCTCCCGTTCCGATGCATGAAGTCGAGCACATCCTGGAAAAGAAACAAAGCCCGGTTCGTTTTTTTACGGTCTTTGGCGTCCTCTTTGGGGGTATTAGTGCTTGGCTGCTCGCAAGCTATGGCTCGCTCCAATACCCCTTTATTACCGGAGGGAAACCGATTATTTCGGTGCCGCCTTTTTTGGTGATTGTTTTTGAATTTATGATTCTCTTCGGAGCCTTGGCGACGATTCTGGGGATGCTCATCCACATCCGCCTACCCAAGTTTCGTGTCGAATCCGGTTATGACGTCTCATTTTCCGTTGATCAATTCGGCATTCGTGTGCGTTGTCCGGCGGCTTGCTCTGAGATGGTTTTACAGATATTGCACGATGCGGGTGCAGAAAAGGTGAGCCATGAAAGGCATTAACCCTTGGATTGCATTGCCGATCTTAGCGCTTTTTGTTGTCTTTGCGGCGACGGCGCACTTTATTGATGCTCTCTCAATTGTGGATACCATGATTGATCAGCCTTCTATGAAGTTACAGGAGGGCAAGCTGCAAGCAGAACGCTTTCTGCCGCCGCATTTATCTGTGCCGATTGAAGGCAAGGAACAAAAATTGGATCTTTTCGACACGATGGATCTTGAAAACCCCCTGGCTTCCACTCCGGCCGCAATTGAAGCGGGGAAAGCTTTTTTTGAGATCTACTGTCTGGTCTGCCACGGTGCGGATGGAAAAGGCCAGGGACCCATCGCGCAAAAACTCAATACGCCGCCTGTAGATCTAAGCGATCCCTACATCACAGATTTACCCGATGGCTATCTCTATACCGTGATTCGGCAAGGTGGCACGGTGATGCCGCCACAACAGGAGGGGCTTTCTTCGCTGGAGCGCTGGCAGGTGGTTCACTATCTTCGACAGCTTCAAGGGGGTGGATGAAATGAATCGACCCAAGCTGCTTTCAAACAGAAAGCGCCTTATTTTATGGCTCATGTTGCTTGTCGGGATATGGGTTTTTATTGCAGGTGTTTTGGGTTCTGAACCCCTCCGGGTTTGGCAGATTTTTCTTGTAAACTTCCTCTTTTGGTCTGGTCTGGCCCAGGGGGCCGTGGTTTTTGCTGCTGTTTATGATGTGGTACAAGCAAAATGGGGTGCCTCGGTTCGACGTCTGGCACAAGGATTGGGGGCTTTTTTGCCCATCTCGCTCTTGCTCTTTTTTGTCCTTTTTCTGGGTGCGGAAGTGATTTTTCCTTGGATACGTCATCCTGTGCCGGAGAAGACCGCCTGGTTGAATCTGACCTTTTTCTTTAGCCGGGATACCTTTGGTATTCTTATTTTGTATGTCACTGCATTTGCCTATCTTTATTACACGCTTCGTCCCGAAATGGGTGCTGATTGTGAGCAAAACAAGGAGTCGTCTTCCTATTTTCAAAGGCTTTTTACGATATCCTGGCAAGGGTTACAGGCCGAGCAGGAACGAAGCCGTCGTTTTCTGAGTCTGCTCACACCTTTTTATCTGCTGACATACACCTACATTTTTTCCCTACTCGGTTTTGATTTGGTGATGTCACTCGAACCCCATTTTTACAGCTCTCTTTTTGGGGCCTATTTTTTCATGAGCAGTTTTTATGGTGGAATCGCCGCGACCGCAGTGGCAGCCGTGTTACTTCGCCGACCTCTCGGATGGCAGAGCGCTGTCGGTCGGCCGCAATTTCAAGATTTAGGAATGATGCTGATTGGATTCTGCATGGTCACTGGGGATTTTCTCTGGTCTCAATATGCCGTGATCTGGTATGGGAATTTGCCGGAGGAGACGGGCTATGTAATTAAGCGAACGGCCACTGCTCCCTGGGACAACTTGGCCTTGACGATCCTCTTCACTGCTTTTTTAATTCCCTTTGTCCTGCTCCTTTTCCGAAAAATAAAAGAGACCCCCTGGGCCTTGGCGAGTGTGGCAACCCTCATCATGACGGGTCTTTTGTTGGAGCGTTACCTGCTCGTGATTCCAGCACTTTGGCCCGAGGCAACACTTCCACTGGGTTGGAGAGAATTGTTGATTACGCTCAGTTTTTTTGCGGCTTTTGTTTTGAGTACGCTTGCTTTTGTTAGTAGACTGCCTTCTCCAGAAAAAAGGCTGGAGTATGGACTTATCTCGAATGAGATTGATACACTCGAAAATTAACAAGACGGTATAAAAGGGCGATATGTTCCAGATTCGAATACATGGACGCGGGGGCCAAGGAGTTGTCACAGCGGCGGAAATACTTTCCATGGCGGCCTTTTTTGATGGCCGTTTTGCTCAGGCATTTCCCAGTTTTGGCTCGGAACGCATGGGTGCGCCCGTCATGGCTTTTTGCCGTATCGACGACCGCAAAATTCGGCTTCGCGAACCCGTGATGCAAGCTGATGCCGTCATCATTCAAGATCCGACATTATTGCACCATGTTGATCTATTTTCCGGTTTACAACAAAAAACAGCTTATCTCCTAATCAATTCTTCCCGTAAGCTGGAAGCACTGGGTATTGAGGACTTTCTTTCTTCTTTTCCCAGAGAACATTTCTGTGGTCTGCCTGCATCTCAAATTGCGATGGCCCATCTGGGTCGTCCTCTCGCCAACGCCGTACTCATTGGTGGTTTTGCTGCCATTTCCGGTCAACTGACATTGAAGAATGTACAAAAAGCCATCTGCCAGCGTTTTTCAGGGATAATCGGAGAAAAAAATGCAGCGGCGGCAGAAGAAGCCTATTTTTATGTGAAGACACATCAAAATGGATTAAGAGAAGGATAAACATGTTGCGCCAAATTGAAGGTTCTCAAGCTATTGCCGCAATCGTCGCCGCCTGTCGCCCCGAAGTGATTTCCTGTTATCCGATTACGCCACAAACGCATATTGTCGAAACCCTCTCCGCCAAGGTTAAAAAAGGAGAAATGGGCTCGACACAATTTTTAAATGTCGAATCAGAATTTGCTGCCTTAAGCGTGCTGATTGGCGCTTCTGCCACGGGAGCGCGGACTTACACGGCAACAGGCAGCCAGGGTTTGCTCTTTATGGCAGAAGCCGTTTATAACGCATCGGGCTTGGGCCTGCCCATTGTCATGACGATTGGTAACCGCGCAATTGG
>CAZRYI010000115.1:0-6841 GCA_964604255.1 uncultured Nitrospirota bacterium | reverse complement strand
GGCGGACTGAATGGTGTGACTGCCAAACTGCTCGACAAGTCTGAGCGTTTTAGCACCGAAGACAAAAAGCACTTGAGCAATGCATCTCAAGAGGGATTGAAGTGGGTACATAAGGCGATGATCGTGACATCTAAACCCAAAAAGGCCAAAAATGCCAAGTTAATACGCCGCTGGTTTTCAGATGGAGATAGCAAAGATGCAGACATCAATGCCGCTGCCTCAACTTTGAATGCGGGATTGAAAAAAATTGCATTCAGGTTGAAGTCTGGAAGCCTTATTTATACCGATTCAGTTTCAGAGCGTGGCACCGCAGAAAATGCAAATACCGAAGCATTTGTTTGGGGTGATCGGCTTGACGTCGTATACATTGAAGAAGAATTTTTTGGTACGAGAAATACCCTGAGTGGACTGACCAACTGGGCACGCATTGTTGTTCACGAATTGACGCACCGTGAGGTGTCTACAAAAGATCACGCCTACGAATGGGCAGGGATCAGTCCCAAAGTTTTGACTGCCGCCAAAGCAATCGAAAATGCAGACAGTTGGACTTGGTTTTGTGCAGACTGTGCGGGTGCACTCACAAAAAGTCAGGTGAGCAATGCGCTTGTCTAAGAACATTTTTTTATCCTTCGGTTTCTTCATCGTTTACGGTGTCAGTGGTCAATCGGTTTTACCTGGAATCACACAGGTGATTCCACCCGGTAGTACTTGCTTTATGCAAGTGGTTAATCCTTCCCTTCAAAAACAGGATGGAGGTCTTATGTCTAAATCAAGAAGTAGAATTCCAGCGCCAAAGGTCGCCCCCGTAATCATCAAGGGTATTCGGTACGAGCAGGTGAAAAATGGCTTGCTGGCAGGTCAGGATCAAATGGGAGGCTATCTTGCTGCCTACGATATAGACCACAATAAGCAACTTTGGTTGCTTAAGGTTTATGATAATAAGCGAAACCCGGAACGCGAAGGCGATGTGCAGGACATCTTCTTCAAGTCAATGACCTTGCAGGACGATGGCAGTTTGCTGATTGTGAATGAACGCAAGGCCGCTTTCATCGTTGATGTAGAAAGAAAAACTGTAACCTCTAATCACCGTCCAAAGTGAGATCCAGGTAGCTATCTGAAATTCATCCTGATTAGATAGAGTCCCTAAAGGGAGGTAAGTGATGTTACGTGCAATTAATGTTTGGGCCTGGCATGAAGACCTCGCAAGAGCAGGGAGTATGCAAAGGGTGCCCATTTGTTCTGATGCCAGTGTGTCTGTGAGTCGAATGGGGCCTGGAGGGAGCTGGGTCGGTGCGGCAGGTTGGCACTTTGCATTTCCCTTCTCGACCCTGTCGGATCTGGCGAATAAACTGGAAAATGCGACGCTTCCCGACTACATTCGAGGGGAACACCGAACCTTACAGCGGGGAGAGGTTCAAACCTTAGCGATTGATTGCCACGGTGCAGATGGCGAGTTTTTTCCCAACGGTTTACCCGGTATCGGTGTCAATGCCGAAAACCTTGATCATTTTGGATCGGCCTTACGTCAAATCGGTTTGCAAACCGCGTCCCAAGCGCATGATGCCCTTGTGCCAAACCCGCCCAGCCCCTTCATGATGAGATCGAGTCAGAGTGCATCAAGTATCATTCTCGTCTGTTGTAACACCGGAGCCGGCCCGGGAGGCACCGCTTTGTTAGAGCAACTTTCCTACCGCTGGCCGGGTCGCCGGGTCATCAGTTTTTCTACGACGGTCGTTATTCCAAATTTATTAACCGTCGAGGATCCAGCTTCCAGGGAGACCTGTGTGCCGCCACTTGTCCTCGATTCTGGACAGCATGGCATGCGGATGCGCCAGTCGGATGCCTGGCTGGCGGGTTTTAGTCAGTCCCATGCTCAGAATCCACGTCGCCTGCCATTTGCAGATGCCTCAGCAGAAAATGCCAAGATTGCCCTCAATGGGAGTATTATCGATTGGCCAGCGAATGAACCGCGTCGTCGTGCTTCATTAGGGCCGCAGCTCAATGGCCCACCGCGCGGCAACACTGCACGACCCACGCGAAGCGCTCAGGGCAGTCGTCGATTGGTTTGAATACGATTATTCCAGTGAAGGTGAAAAGGGCTTAACCGGAGTGATCTGCATGAGAACAACCCTTAGGCTTTAAGTATCTTTACATCATAAAGATCCATGACTCGATCGCGGGTTACGATGTATAACTTCTCAATAATAGATTGAGCGACTAACATTCTGTCGAAGGGGTCTTTGTGAATGCTGGGGAGTCGGCCCGCGAGTTCGGCGTGTTGAAGGTTAATTTCAAGTGGCGTAAAGCGATGAATCCGGATTTCTTCAATCAGATTATCAGGGACATGCAACTTTCCCATCGCCTGCTTAACGCTGATTTCCCAAACGGACGCCGCGCTGACAAAGACCGGATTCTCACCATCAACAATGGCCTCACGGGCCGAACCCGAAAGTGTGGGATTGTCTTCCAAAGCCCAAATAAGTACATGTGTGTCTAAAAGCAGGTTCAACGGGGCTTCTTTTCTTTGGGGATAAGGGGAAAATCATAGAATATATTGATCCACTCGTCCGGAAGTTTGTCAAAATCGTCTGCGACTTTAACCTTGCCCTGCCAGCTTCCCCCTAGTTTTCGAGGGCTGCGGCTGGCCTTAAATGCAGACAATACAGCAACGGGTTTACCGGCTTTGCCAATGACGATGGACTTATCGGAGTTTTGTACAAGCTCAATCAATCGTGACAGGTTGGCTTTGGCTTCTGAAATATTGGTAATATGCATGTTACTTCTCCCGAGTATTTTCTGACTTTGCGTGCTCATGTATTAATTCTAGTCTGGTCAGGTCTGGTCTGTCAATTTTCATGACCGTCAACGAACACAAAAAATGTAGATATCTTTACCTATGAATAACACCGAAGAAACGAAATGCTTCAAACCGCCCATCCCCATTATTGTTCGTATGGAACGTGGTATCGCAGATAAAACGGAAATGCGATTTGTGGACGATTTTCAAATCGGGAGAGATGCCACTTGTGACTTTATCATGAGGGATCAACCAGTCAGCCGCTTTCACCTGAGGTTTTTCTACGATGGGGAGCATTGGTGGGCAAAAGATTTAAAAAGTACGAACGGGACTTTTTTAGATGGCAAACGTATTGAAGAAATTATTTTACCGGCGAAGTCTAAAATAGCTTTGGGGGAAGGTGGCCCCTTGCTTTCTGTTATCCAGGATTTTCCCAAACCCGTCGTCGTTACAAAAACCCCGGAAGCGTTTCCCAAACAAGAATCAATGACACAGGTCATGAGTCATTATTTCGACAAATCATCTAGTGGGCCGGTTGGATCGCATACCATGATGGTTCGGCGGGCTGTCGATCAGGTCAAAAAGAAACAGTCAAAACGCTATCTTTCTGTGATTGTCATGATTTCCATTCTCCTTGCGGGTCTGGGTGGTTTTGCCTGGTTTCAGCAGCAACAACTTAAAAACTTGGAGGGGATTGCCGAAGAGATTTTTTATGCTATGAAATCAATAGAGGTTCAGATGGGGCAGGTGGAGTCTGTCGTACTGTCGAGTGCCGATCCGGCTCAAAAAGAGGAGATGCTTAAGAAACGCGCGGAATTCAAGCAAATGGCGGAACAATACAATAACTACATCACTGAGCTTGGGATTTATAACGATAAGGATATTAGCCAGGAAGAAAAGGTGATTATGCGGGTTGCCAGAATCTTTGGTGAAAGTGAGCTGAATATTCCTGAGGATTTTGTTGCAGAAGTTCAAAATTATATTGGAAAGTGGAAAACCACAAACCGTCTTACGCGCGCAATCAAACGTGCAGAGAGTAAAGGATATACCGACCTCATTCGGCAAACGCTCTTAGACCACCAACTTCCTTCTCAGTTTTTCTATCTGGCTTTGCAGGAAAGCAATTTTAATCTGAGAATTGTGGGGCCAAAAACACGGTGGGGCATTGCCAAAGGCATTTGGCAATTCATTCCTGATACCGCATATCAATATGGATTAAAGCCGGGACCACTTCTTGAGGAGCGTCACTATGACCCGAAAGATGAGCGCTTTCATTTTAGAAAAGCGACGGTTGCCGCATCAAGATATTTGAAGGATATCTACAACGGCAGGGCACAAGCTTCCGGGCTGCTCGTGCTTGCCTCTTATAATTGGGGCCATAATCGGGTCAGGCGCTTAATTCAAGGGATGCCGGAAAATCCGCGAGATCGAAATTTTTGGCGATTGCTTGAACACTATAAAATCCCCAAAGAAACCTACGACTATGTTTTCTACATCTTCTCCGCCGCAGTCATCGGAGAAGACCCGGCACTATTCGGCTTCGATTTTGAAAATCCGCTGAGAATCAGTGATTGAGAAAATAGACTTTTTCAACTTCAAGCCGTAATCAATTCCAATCATCTCAAAGTGACAATCTAAGCGAAGTACCGAAGCCCGCTTCCAGGTCGTCTTTCCGCTTATTCCGTGATCAATTGTCGAGTGCACCGGCCGAAACCCAATCTCTGATCATCTTGATTTGCAAGGTGGATAAAAGGCCGAAGTTGAGCGGCATTTGACCTCCAAATCCGGTAGAAGCGTGAGTTCCTTCAAGTTTTTGGATCATATAACTATTATCGGGATCGCCAGGAGCGACCCGTTTTAAGCTAGACTGTGCGCTATTTACATCCACTAACAGACTAAAGGATTGCGCTTTTGAACTCAGGTCAAGTCCTGTAGATGTAAAACCCGGCCCTCCGGGCTCGTGGCAAAGAGAAGCACAGGTTTGATCAAAAACCATTGTCTGAATATTGCTTAAGGTGGGTTCAATCAACATGATCTGACCACGAGCTTCAATCGCCGGGTTTGTCGTTGTATGGATACCGATATAGGTCTTCCCAGCTAACATATCAACAATGGCTTGATCAAAAGAAAGTGGAGAAGCGATACTCAGATCAGCTGCTGTCAGGGTTAATTCTAAGGGGTTTGTAAATGAAGCCGCTGCTAATTCAAAAATAACACCGGTGCCTATTTCTCCAAACTGACCTGAATGGATATGTGCTCCCGTGAGCGCAGAAGAAAGGTCGGACACACTAAGAGAGAGAACAATTTCCGTTTTATCTGCATTGATGGTTAAGTCTGCTAATCCACTGGCGTCAGTTGTGACTGGCGTTGGCACCACGTCTTTACCTGAGAAGCTTGACTGGAATATATTTTCTTGATTCCCGCTAGCAAAGGTTGAACTGGCAGCTACTTCTAATACAGAAAGCCATCCCCCATCTTGTGTTCCGATAGGTTGCGCATTAAACCACTCCCAGCCCAGATGCACAATTTGACCAGCACCGAAAGGAATAAGCGTGACAGCGCTCTCTCCATCCACATCCTCATAGATTATTTTAGATGTTGTAGGCAAGGAAGCCGGTACGAGTACATGAGTCGCGCTGGATGGGGGAAGCGGGGATGGTCCCCCCTGGAAACGTGTTCCAGCGGCACTGGCCGTATTGAGTAAGATAGGTTCGGAAGTTGTGCCTTTTGTGATAGAGAAAGCAAAAACGCCGTTAAGTAAATTAACCCCCCTCAAAGAGAAATCAGAGTACGCAATGAGGATACCCCCAGTATTGACGAAATCAGAAATTGCCGATTGAGCCGACGCATCGAGAGACGTATTCAAGTCGCCAAGCTCTAATTCGGGTATAATCAATACTTTTTTCCCCAGGACAGCAGATGTAATGTCTGCGGCTGTGATACCTGTGAAAGTTGTTACAGAGAACCCTTGGGCAATTAGGCCAGCTTCAATATTGCTCGCTTCTGCGTTAGAATCTCCAGGGTTGTAATCAACAAAAGTTGTGCTGGTAAAAAGTGCAATCTCTGAAGGGGCCGGTGTCCCGGAAACCTCATTGGATTCGTTACTTTCCCCAAGAGCAGTGACCATGGTAACGATGTAAAAAATTTCTGTACCATTTGTCAGTTCGGTGTGTAGAAAGGGTGAGGTGACGCCAGAAATCTTTGTGCCATTGGCTTTTGTAACACCTGCTGTTGTAGAAAAATAGAGGTTGAATGATGTGGCACTGCTGAGGGGATCCCATTGAACCTGGATCGATTTGTGCCCAGATGTTGCGGTTATATTCTGAGGAGTAGGATCATTCGGGTTGGTACCGGCAATGACTTCATCTATTCCAGGAACTCCGTCACCATCAAGGTCTGCATTGACTACAAACATCGTGGGGGTGACTTCTGTTGTTTGTCCGGCGATGATTTCAACTGTTGATACTGCGGTCGCAACAAGGGTTCCGTCAAGAAAGTAGTTAATGGTGAAAATATGAGATCCGGGGCTTAAGCCATTGACTTGGGATGTTGATACGAGATCATTATCAAGATCAACGACTAAGTCAATTGGTGTGCCGCCATCAACAACAAGCTGTGCGGTTATTGCTAAGCCACTTCGGTTTTTTTGCAGGTCCTTGGGAATACTGGAAGAAAAGGAGCCGTCAGACGAAATTGAACCAGCTGTATTCGTGTTTTGTCCCTGTCCACATCCTGTGTAGATGAGCGGTAATGCGACCAACATTAAGATTAAGAAGAGCCGATTTTTGAAATGCTTAATTTCTTTTGTTCTCATACCCAATTTCCCCATAGTATTTGTCATGAAGTAAAGTGCTATTTGATGATGTTCATTACGGTTTTAAGGTATAGGACCCGAAACTGTGGCGGAACCGGTTGATGCTGCGGTGCTGCCACTTCCGCCACCACTGCCTGCTGCCACACCGCCAACAACTGCCAGGAGAATTGCCCAAACCCACCATTTTTTATACCAGGGTTTTTCGAGGGTCTCTCCGGTACTTAATACCA
>CAZRYI010000114.1:0-6927 GCA_964604255.1 uncultured Nitrospirota bacterium | reverse complement strand
CCGCTTGAGATGTTGTCTCTTTGATCCAGGTCGGCGATGGTTCGGGCGACTTTTAAGATGCGGTCGTAGGCGCGGGCGGAAAGGCCGAGGCGTTCCATGGCCATCTCCACAAGTCGTTTGGAAGGGGTGTCGATTTGGCAGTATTTTTTGAGTTGTTTGGGTCGCAATTGCGCGTTGCTGGTAATGCCTCCTGAGCCATAGCGCTTGAGCTGCACTTCACGTGCAACCTGCACTCGTTTGCGGATGGTTTCAGACAACTCTTCTTTTGTCTCAAGCGCCAGATCTCGAAAGGGTACGGCAGGGACTTCAATGTGAAGATCAATCCGGTCGAGCAGGGGGCCGGAGACTTTAGAACGATAGCGTTGAATCATTGTTGGTGTGCAGACGCAATTGCGTTGTGGGTCGGTAAAATATCCGCAGGGGCAGGGATTCATGGCCGCAACAAGCATAAATTGTGCGGGGTAAGTCAATGTAGCGCTTGCGCGGGAAATGGTGACCATGCCTTCTTCGAGTGGCTGGCGCAAGACCTCTAAAACATTTCGTTTAAACTCCGGCAGTTCATCCAGAAAAAGTACGCCGTTGTGGGCAAGGCTCACCTCGCCGGGACGCGGAATTTGTCCTCCTCCGATCAGTCCGGCATCAGATATCGTATGGTGGGGTGAGCGGAAGGGCCGGAAGGACAGAAGAGGGTGCTGGTCGGAAAGTAGGCCGACGACACTGTGTACCTGTGTTGCTTCCAATGATTCATCAAAAGACATCCTGGGTAAAATCGAGGGAAAGCGCTTTGCCAGCATGGTTTTTCCTGAACCTGGCGGGCCGACCATGAGCAAGTTATGCCCACCGGACGCCGCGATTTCCAAAGCCCGTTTTGCATGGGCCTGGCCTTTCACTTCTGAATAATCTTCTGCATAAGCGGTGTTGAGGGTGAACCTGCTTTCAAGCTTGACGGTCACGGGTTCGACGATCAACTTATCATTCAAAAATTCAACGACTTGCGGCAGGGTTTCCATCGCCAATACTTTAATGCCCGATACCACCGCAGCTTCTGGGCCGTTTTTTGCGGGCAGGATGACACCTGTCATACCGAGCTTTTTTGCAATAATGGCGATGGGCAGCGCACCCTTGATTGCTTTGATGCGGCCATCCAGCGAAAGCTCACCGACAATCAGATATTTTGAGAGTAATCGGGTGGCAACAATGCCATCGGCAGCAAGCACTCCGAGTGCAATCGGGAGATCGAAGGCAGAACCTTCTTTTTTGAGATCGGCGGGGGCGAGATTGATTGTGACTTTTTTGATGGGAAAATGAAAACCGGTGTTTTTAATCGCACTGCGAACGCGGTCCCTGCTTTCTTTGACTGCCAGATCCGGCAGGCCGACAATTGAGAGTAGGGGCAGTCCTTGAGAAAGGTCGATTTCAACTTCAATCTGTTGAGCATCAACACCGTATAAAACAGCGCTGTAGATTTTTGCAAGCATCCGAGGGAGACACCCCTTTATCTTGGTGACAGTGGACGTGGAGAAGGAAAATCTTGATGTCTTGTTTATTAAGCTAGCTGCTTCAAATGGGCCGATTTAGGAAAAAACGGCAGAATCTAGCTTTAGAATCGTAGTCGTGCACGAACTCTGTCGAGGGTTTCGGCAAAGCGTTTTTTATCGGGCGGATCGGAGACCCACCGACCCAGTTCCAGAGAAAAGGCCTGTTGTTCCATGTCGAGATCCAAGCGAAAGGGCGCTCGATTGCGCACACGACCGATCAGACGACTTCTTTTGACAGGGGAACCGATGATGACACCGACTTTGTGGATGTCCCAACTCGTCTGAAAATAGCCACTTTCTTTGTCTTCAATCACGATGCGTTCATGAGAGAGTAGGCTTGCTCCTAAGGTAGATCGCCAGGCTTGCTCAAAATCAGTGCGTGATTCGGGAATCGAGAATCGGTACCCGGGATGAATCTCACGGGTCTTGGCACAACCGACAAACAAAGCCATCAAAACAAACATCAAAGCAAGCGTTTTTAGGGGCTTCACTCTTCAGCGTCCTTGGTGCTTCTTAAAAATGAGGGGGAGGGTGTATCCTGATGGGAGTTGACCCAGGCGCAAAGAGAAGGTTCTCTGTCGTCACTCAGATAGCTCAAAAAGCGGATGCCGAAAGAGTTTCCCGCCGGACCACGATGGCTGGCAACGATTCTTCCGACCACTTTTTCTGTAAATTGTTTGCTCTCAAAAGTACCCGCAATATCAATGACAACCTCTTTTCCAAGATCAAAAACCTCGGTTGTATGGAAGAGCAGGCCACCGAGGCTCATATTGCTGATTGTCACATCTGTTTGGTCTTTTTGCGCAACGATTTTCGCCTTGCCAGCAAAGGGAACCCGTATATGCATTCGCTTGTTATTCATCCCTGCGTTATACCATAATTATTACAAAGTGGACAAGCTGAAAGACCCCTGAACCTTACTCCCATTCAATTGTGCTGGGAGGTTTGGAAGAGATGTCGTAGACGACGCGATTGATGCCTTTGACTTCGTTGATGATGCGGCTGGACACCTTCTTGAGCACGTCGTAGGGAAATTCGTACCAGTCTGCCGTCATGCCATCCTGACTCGTGACCGCTCTGAGGGCGATGGTATTTTCATAAGTACGCTCATCTCCCATGACCCCGACGGACTGAATCGGCAGATAGGCCGCAAAAGCCTGCCAGATTTCATCGTAAAGTCCGGCATTTCGGATTTCTTCAATAAAAATCGCATCGGCCTCTCTCAGTCGCTCAAGCCGCTCAGGTGTCACTTTTCCAATGATCCGAATGGCTAAACCGGGACCGGGAAAAGGATGACGGTAAAGCAGGTGTTTTGGGATGCCGAGTTCCAGACCGAGTTTTCTGACTTCGTCTTTAAAAAGCGCTCGCAGGGGTTCAACCACCTTCATACGCATCCGCTTCGGCAAGCCGCCGACGTTGTGATGGCTTTTGATGGTGGCCGAGGGACCATTGACGGACACTGATTCAATGATATCCGGGTAAAGTGTGCCCTGCACCAAAAAATCGACTTTGCCAAGTTTTTTGGCCTCTTCGTCAAAAACAGAGATGAAGGTGCGTCCAATAATCTTTCGCTTTTTTTCCGGGTCGCTGGTTTTGATCAGTTTTGAAAGAAAGCGCTCGGAGGCATCGATTTTTTTCAAATTGAGTTTGAGTGACTTTTTAAAGGTGGCCATCACTTGCGTGGCCTCATTTTTTCGCAAGAGACCATTATCCACAAAAATGCAGTTCAGGCGCTTTCCGATAACCCGCTGCACCAGCACCGCCGCAACCGAGGAATCCACCCCTCCGCTCAAAGCACAGAGCGCCCTGCCGTCGCCAATGGCCTGGCCGATCTCTTCTTCCACCAAATGCACAAAAGAACCCATGTCCCAATTGGCTTCACAGCCGCAGATCTGATAAATAAAATTTTTCAGGATGTCTGCGCCCTTGGGGGTATGCACGACTTCCGGGTGAAATTGCAGAGCATAAAAGTGACGTTTCTGATCCTGAATCGCCGCTGTCGGGGAGTTGCCTGTCTTTGCAATGGCACGAAAACCGGCAGGGACTTTTTCGATACGGTCGCCATGAGACATCCAAACCGGCATGTCTTTGGGCAAACTTTTGAAGAGCGGGGAGCGATGATCCAGCTTCAGTTCAGCCCCTCCGTATTCCCGTTTTTGAGAAGGGGCAACCTGCCCCCCTAAAAGATGGGTCATCAACTGCATCCCGTAGCAGATGCCCAAGACGGGAATACCCAGCTCAAAAATACGGGGATCACAAAGCGGCGCATCTTTTTCAAGGATAGAAGAGGGGCCACCCGATAGGATCAGTCCGGCAGCTTTGTGGGATTTAATTTTGTCAAAAGCAAGATGGTAGGGGACGATTTCGGAGTAGACTTCGCTTTCACGAACACGTCGAGCAATGAGTTGCGTGTATTGAGAACCGAAATCTAAAATCAGGATTTTTTTATTTGTGTTTGGCATCTGTCCTTTGGGAAACAGCAGAAAAGAAGAATCAGGCTGAGTCGCCCTTAAGAACCCATTTCGTAATTGGGTGCTTCTTTGGTGATGATGACATCGTGAGGATGGCTTTCGCGAATACCGGAAGCCGTGATGCGGATAAAGTCGGCATTGCTGCGCAAAGACTCAATCGTGTTGGTACCGCTATAACCCATACCTGCGCGCAATCCGCCTAAAAGCTGGAAGACAACACCGGCCAGTGTGCCTTTGTAGGGGACTCGGCCTTCAATCCCTTCCGGTACCAGTTTTGAGACCGGCTCAAATTCCTGAAAATAGCGATCCCGACCACCACGTTCCATTGCGCCCAGCGAGCCCATGCCTCTGTAAACCTTGTAACTTCTGCCTTGAAGCAAAACCGTTTCACCGGGACTTTCTTCTGTTCCGGCAAAGATACCGCCCAGCATGACCGTATGGGCTCCGGCAGCAATCGCCTTGACGATATCACCCGAAAATTTGATGCCGCCATCGGCAATAATGGGGATTTTGTAACGTTTTGCGGCCTTGGCACATTCAGAAATGGCGGTCAATTGAGGCACACCCGCACCGGCAATCACACGGGTTGTGCAGATTGACCCGGGTCCGATGCCCACTTTTACGGCATCGACGCCTGCTTTAATCAAATCCACCGTTGCTTCTCGTGTCGCCACATTACCGCCAATGAGTGTGATTTCAGGATAGGCTTTGCGAATGGCTGCGATGGCCTCCAGCACGGAAACAGAATGGGCATGGGCCGTATCCACGACAATCACATCTGCGCCAGCCTGAACAAGCGCATCAATACGGTCTAACGAATCTCCCGCGACTCCAGCGGCAGCGCCAACACGCAGTCGGCCAAGCTCATCCTTGCAGGCATTCGGAAACTTAATCTTTTTTTCGATGTCTTTAATGGTAATCAGGCCAGTCAGTTCAAAGTCATCATTGACGACCAATAGTTTTTCAATCTTATGTTTATGGAGAATTTTTTTGGCTTCTTCCAAGGTCGTGCCAACGGGTGCGGTAATCAAATTCTCTTTGGTCATGACCGTCGAGATCTTTAGATTCATTCTATTTTCAAATCTCAGATCCCGGTTAGTGATGATACCAACCAGCTTGTTGTTCTTTGTGACTGGAATACCGGAAATGCGATATTGTTTCATCAGGGCCAGCACTTCAGCCAGCTTGCGTTCTGGACCGATGGTGATGGGGTCAACGATCATGCCACTTTCAGATTTTTTCACCAAGTCAATCTGCGCAGCCTGTTCTTCAATTGAGAGGGCACGGTGAATAATGCCGATGCCGCCTTCTCGCGCCAAAGCAATCGCCAGACGAGATTCAGTGACTGTATCCATTGCGGCACTGATAATGGGAATTTGTAGTTTGATATTTCGGGTCAGGGAAGTTTGAAGGTTAACTTCCCGAGGCATCACCGTCGAACGGCGAGGAGCGAGCAGCACGTCATCAAAAGTGAGTCCTTCTTTCAGTTTGTCCGGCAACATCGTTTAACTAGGTGTCCTTATTGGGAAATTTAGCGATTTAATGTGGTGGTCCCAACGGGGTTCGAACCCGTGTTTTCGGCGTGAGAGGCCAACGTCCTAGACCACTAGACGATGGGACCAAGAAATTTTACCCAGCCTAAGCTGCAATCGTAACCTCGTAACTCATGTGTTTGTCGGCAGAAAAGTGCCAACCATATCGGGATTCAAGGGAGATTTCTGTGACGCCAGCGGCGATTGCGACAAATTCAAAATAGCGCATCCCGATGTCACTGACACGAATGTTCCGAGTCCGCTCATATTCGTCACTCAAGAGACGCAAAACCTGAGTATCAAAGGTCGGCACCCAGCGGCATCCTCCCTTAGTGCGATCTTCCCAAAGTCGGATTTTGAAGGACTCCCCTACTTTAGTTTCAATCTTAAGAAGTGCTTTTGTCTCCTGGCTCATATCGGCTGTCATCTGCGCTAAACCTCCGTAAAATAGTGGCTCGTACTCTAATAAAGTTTCGTCTGTTTTGTCAACGGAATCCATGCTCTCAGGCAGGCCATCTCAGTACAATAAATGATTCTTGATGCCAAAGCATTCAACAAGCCATTTGGCACAACATTATTTTCCCCTTGACAATAAACCGACCGGTCAACTATTATGCAGGACATGGGACGCAAGAGTGACGGAAAAGAGCGGATTTTACGAAGCGCGCAAGCACTGTTTTATGCCCGCAGTTACGAAAATGTGGGTGTGCAGGAAATCTGTGAACATGCCGGTGTCAAAAAAGGCAGCTTCTACCACTATTTTCCTTCAAAACGTGCGCTCATTCTTGCGGTTGCAGAGGACTACGGACAGTGCTCGGGAGAAAAATTAGCAAAAGAAGTGTTCAGTGCGGACATTCCTCCCCTGGAACGCATCGACCGACTGTTTCAGTATGTTTATGCCTTCCACAAAAAAGTCAAAGCGGAAACAGGAAAAGTTCAGGGCTGTTTAAATCTCAACCTCAGCACCGAACTCAGCACGCAGGAAGCGAGTATTCGGGAAAAAATCTGCCAGAGTTTTGCCGACGGTATCCTTCCCATCGAAGCGGCATTATCAGAGGCAGTCGCACAGGGCCATCTGAATAAAGTCGATACGCAGGCCAAAGCAGAGGCGATCTTCGTCTACCTTCAGGGTGCGGTCATGATGGCAAAAGCCCGGAACGACCCAGAGGTCATTCCCCGACTTGCCAAAGAAGTCCGAAAGCTGATTGAAGCTTAAAGCGATAAAAATCAACCAGAAAGACAAAGGAGAACTCATATGAAATTGAAAGACAAAGTGGCCGTCATTACCGGTGGAAACAGTGGCATCGGCTTGAGCATCGCCCGACTATTTAAAGCAGAGGGGGCAAAAATTGCTATTTTAGGGCGCGACAAAACAAGCCTGGAAGC
>CAZRYI010000113.1:0-6961 GCA_964604255.1 uncultured Nitrospirota bacterium | reverse complement strand
CGTTTGCGAAGCCAGGTGTCTGTCGCCACAAAAAACAGGATCACGAGCAGAATTATGATACGTATATTGCGAAATGATATGAAAGATTTTTCCGAAGACATCTTGGCTCCCGCCATGTATCCCTTATCTTTTTTATTTGTACCACTTTTTTAAAGTGGAGATGTCTTTTAAAGACGCCCTGATCCAGTCCTGCTCCGAGCACCCGAATAAAGGCATTCAGAAGGGCTTGCCCAAAGCGCAGTCTTTCGATAAAGTAGCACTGAAGTAAGTGATTGAAATATAGACTAAATCAGAGCGTATTGATCCCTGTAACAGAGTAAAACCTTGATCAAACAACTTTTCCTCATTCTCTTCAGCCTGTCGATTTTGCTTCCGATGGGTTTTATCTTTTTTGCCATTGAAGAGCAACCGGCTGTCAGCACTGCGCAAACGCCGGGGGCCGATGAAGCCTTAAGAACACGGGAATTCATCAAAAAAATTCTGGGTGATTTGTTAAACCGGAGCGATCAGGCCCTCTTAATCTCTGCAACACAAGAGGACTTAAGCGGGCTTTTTGCATTCGGACATCGATCCATTTCACGGGCAAAAGGCTGGGCCGATATTTCGGAAGAGCGCTTTAAGTTGGTGGCGACCCTCACTATTCCTGATACGCCAATTGGCAGTTATTTAAACTTTGTCCTGGAAATGCCGCCTTCGGATTCAGGTTTTGTCATTGGACACGCAGCCATCGGTCGTGTTTCTTTTCCCGATGCCACCGTCCGCTTTTTGTTGCGTTTGATCCTGAAATTGGCCATTGGATCGGATGACGGAGAACGTCTGCTGGCTGCCGTTGACTCCGTCAGCTTAAGCGACAGAAAAATAGACATCCAACTCAAACCCATAGCAAACTTAAGACAACTGGTTCAAAGGGTGAGGAGTCGCATTGGTGTTGTGAGAGACGAAGTCGCCGTGATGGGTGATCCGGCAGCGATCCGCCCCTATTATACGAAGATTATGTCACTTTCTGAGTCCGTCCCGGCAGATAAAAGTCTGTCACTTTCTTATTATATCGGCCCTATTTTTGCCTTGGCTCAGGAACGGGGTGGAGATCCCGTGGTCGAAAATCGGGCGGCAATTTTATCGCTTGGCATCTATTTTGGCTCTTGGCGCGTAGAGCAAATGATCGGCTCTGTTCGCACAGAGCAGATGAAACAACACATTAGAAAAACGAAGAAAGTCGGCCTGGCAAATCGCAGAGATCTTAGGCTGCATTTTATTATTTCGTCTGCACTTCAAATCGCCGCCGATCAGGGCATTACAAACGTGATTGGCGAATTTAAAGAACTACTGGATGCAGGCAAAGGCGGCAGCGGTTTTAGCTTTGTGGATCTCGCCGCCGACCGTGCCGGGGTGCGATTTGCACAGGCAGCAACAAATGAAGCAAGCGCTTTGCGCTTTCAAAACCATCTTGCCAACAATGCCAGGGAAGACCAGTTTTTTCCAGAGATCAAGGGACTGCCCGAGGGCTTGTCTCAGCAGGTTTTCGAGCGTCATTTCATTGACCTTGAAAGCGAGCGCTACCGGGCACTGGTTGCGAGCGTCGATGCCTGTATTCGTGAGCTTCCGGTCTATGCAGCACATGAAGACGGGGTCGCATCTCGCAGCTGCGATGTTGGATATGTTGTGCCTGAAGCCTTATTTGAAAAAAAGTGAGCGCTGTTGCAGGGAAGGTGCAATCGGGGATCGTTTCCGACCCCCGATTACGAGACTAATAAGTCGGCAGTTCTTTATCTTCTCCGGTAATGGAGCGATAGAGGGTATGAAACTCTTCGGTGCTAAGTTTTGGATCTCTTAACTGGTCCAGCTCTTCCTGCATGATGGGAATCTCGGCCTGTTCATCAAAGGCCGATGAACCGAATGCAATGTAGTGCGGAAAGAAGCGGAACTCCGGCAGGATGGTGTGAACCCCGCCGTTTAAAAGAATTGCGGCTTCAATGGCAAGCCGAGCAATGTGGGCAGGCACGTCACGTCCGATCACCAGGTTTGTCGGGGGTTCTCCATGACGAAAATACTGAATGAAAACCCGAGTAATTTGGGCCTCCCGAAAAATCTCCTTAATCGCCTTGTCTTCTTTTTTCCATTTTTTCGCTAAAATTAACTCAACCTTGATATCACCAGGTTTAAGCGGTGGCCGCTCCGGGTTAACACGCTCCTCCGAAATCGCAATCGGAGAGGCTTCGTTCATGTTGATTGCTTCCGAAAAAGATGGCGTCGGGTTGACAAAAAAAACGGTAATCAGAAGCAATCCGAGCGCCGGGCCAAGTGTTCTTTTTATTTTGTTCACAAGAGTCTCCTTAAAGTGCATTTGAGCTGAATCAATAATCGGCAGGTCTTTTTGTTTCATTTCTAGCATGTTGTTTCACAATGAGGCGGATTATATCAAATGCCTGTTTTGATTAAAACCTAAATCCTTACCAGTGTGTAAAGCCTTTCTTCCGCTTTTTTTCACTTGATTGACAGTCTAAATTCCCTTTGTTACCCTAGCGCCCAAAGCTGATTTTAAGTCGCTTAAAAAATATAAATAGACTCTTTTAGTATAAAATTTCCAGAGTTTAAACCAACACGGAGGGATCATTCCTTGGGACGACCCAGAAAAAAACTTGCTGCAAAAGGCTTTAGTGACCTGATGATCGGTCAATTTTTACTTGCAGCCCTCTTTTACGTCATGATTGCATTCTACGAAAGTCACAGAACTGTTGCCCTGGGCATTGGCTTTGTCCTTCTGATGGGGATGCTCTTTTTTTCCATTCGAGGTTTCCGACAGCTTTGGTTCAAAAAATCAAAACAGTCATAAATGAGCGACCAGCATTCGGAAAGCGAAACAAACCTGCTTCGACATGTCTTACTTTGTGAATAGACCTCCTTTTCGCGCAGAGCAGAAAGCCCTCTGACTTCCGCTTCCAAATAAAGGACTTTAATGGATAAGCCAGATAACACCGCGATGGATCTTTTTGAAAAAATGGCTCCCGACGGTTATGAACAACTGCTCTTTTGTTCCGATCCCAGCACGAAGCTGAAGGCCATTATTGCCATTCACAATACCAGCCTTGGGCCCGCCCTGGGTGGATGTCGCATGTGGCCCTACCAAAGTTTTGAGGCGGCGCTGGGCGATGCCATGCGTCTTTCCAGGGCGATGACCTATAAAGCCGCTGTTAGCCATCTTTCACTCGGAGGAGGAAAGAGTGTGATCTGGGGAGATGCCAAAGCAGAAAAGTCCCCGGCCCTGCTCGCTGCTTTTGCAAAACATGTTGAGACTCTCGCCGGGCGATATATTGTGGCTGAAGATGTCGGTATCGGTGTGCCGGACATTGAAGAGATGCAAAAGCACACTTCGCATGTCGCCGGTAAACCCACACAAAAAGGGGGCAGTGGCGACCCCTCGCCCGCAACGGCCTATGGTGTTTTTTGCAGTATGCGTGCCTGTCTCGAAGAAGTTTACGGTCAGGACTCATTTGAGGGAAAGCGGGTCGCGATTCAGGGTTTAGGCAAGGTCGGATTTGATTTGGCGAGGCGTCTGCATGAAGCGGGGGCCAAGCTCTACGTTTCCGACATGGATCCGGAATTGGTGGCAAATGCAGGTCGCGCATTTGATGCAGACCCCATTCACGGTCACGAAATCTATCGTGTGGATTGCGACATTTTTGCCCCCTGTGCACTAGGCGGTATTATCAACGAACGCAGTATTGAAAGCCTATCCTGTCGTATCATTGCCGGTGCCGCCAACAATCAACTTGCCGACAACAGTCTAGCAGACGAACTGATGGCGGCAGATATTTTATATGCCCCCGACTACGTCATCAACGCGGGTGGGCTGATCAATATCTATGAAGAGTTAAATCATTACAATCAAGAGCGTGCCTATCAGCAAATCGCAAAAATCTATGATCGGCTCAAAGCTGTTTTTGCCCTCGCGAAAGAGGCATGTATTTCAAATGCAGCGG
Source organism: uncultured Nitrospirota bacterium (assembly GCA_964604255.1). Taxonomy (GTDB): domain Bacteria; phylum Nitrospirota; class Nitrospiria; order SBBL01; family JAADHI01; genus JAJDBU01. Next base: position 2,981 of record CAZRYI010000113.1, on the reverse strand, counting down.
CCGCAGATCGATTTGCAGAGGCACGCTTAAATGGAAAGGAATCATGAGTATTCAATTAATCAAACCCACGCTGGGGAGAATTGCCCTCGCTGTTGTCGCTTCCCTCTTTATATTAAGGCTGCCAGAACTTATGCCGATGGTCTGGCGCGTCGCCGTCGTCAGCCTCATCCTGGCATTTTTCCTTTTTCTACCCGATCAAAAAGGCACCAAGGGGGGCCTGGTCGCCGCATTTTTTTCCTTGGTCTTTGCGGGTTTGGGACAGCTTTATGTTCGGGAATACGTGCGAGCACTGTTATTTATTACCGCAGCCGTCTTTGGTTACATGACAACCGGCTATTCAGGAAAAGCCTGGGTCTTCAATAACGTTCTCTTCATCATTGCCGCCATTGATGCTTTTTCATACGCAAAACGCGGTATTGGTATTCTGTAAAACCCCCATTTCTCTCAAGCTTTGCTCCTCTTTCTGAGGAGAAGCTTGAGAGCGTTCTGATCCAGTTTACAGCCGTATTTCTGAGTCCTCGCCCTGATTTGTTATAATTGACTATGGGGTCAGGGGATGAAATCGACACAAAACCACCAGAAAGCCCAGCTTTGGTCGAGGTTAAATCGACCAAAAGCCAAAACAGCCGACATCATCATTGTCGGTATTCCTTATGACGGCGCTGCCTGCTTTCGTGCGGGTGCATCCGAGGGGCCTGAGCGCATCAGAGCTTTATCCGCCGAAATTCCCTCTGTTCTGGAAACGGGTGAATCTCTCAACACGCTGGTGATTCGGGATGACGGCGACTTTCGCATCGGCGATGATTTCGTCGCCGACTTTCCAGAAATTACAAACACACTCAACAACAAGCTCAAACAATCATTCCTGCTCACACTCGGTGGGGATCACTCCATCGTCATTCCCGTGCATCGGGCTTTCAGTCAAAGTGCAAGGCATGAGATCGGACTGGTTTTTATTGATGCGCATACTGATCTTTCCGATCAGTTCCAGGGTTCGGCTTATTCCAATGCTTGTCCGCTTCGGCGGGCAATGGAAAACAAACAATTTGCACCACAAAACACCATTCTTGTCGGCACACGCTGTTTTGAACCTGCTGGCCTGCGCTACATAGAAGAACATCACATGAGCTGCTTTCCGGCGTATGAAGTTGAAAAACGTGGTGTTGAGGCGATTGCGGCAGAAATCATCAAACAGTTTTCAGAACTATCAAACGTCTACCTCTCCATCGACATTGATGCGCTCGATCCTGCATTTGCCCCCGGCACGGGGATGCCCGATGCTGGAGGACTCACAACACGGGATCTAATCACTTTGATCTCCCTGCTTGATCCCCTCCCACTGATCGGTGCCGACCTTGTGGAAGTTTCGCCTCCCCTGGATTCAGCCGATATCACCAGTTTTGCAGCACTGAGATTGATCACGGCGCTTTTTGGCGTGGTGCATCGTAGAAAACAGCGAAAAGCACGTTTCACACTCTTGTAAGGACAAACGGCAGATTATGCCGAAACAAGTCCAAAGGAGCTTGTCATGAAAAAAAAAGCACGTCCCAATTCAGAAGCCCTGGCCTGGGTCAAGCGCGATCATGCGGTGATTTCCAAGTCGGTCACACGATCCTATCCGCTTGTTGTCGCATCGGCAAAAGGTTGTACCATGACCGATGTGGATGGCAATCACTACCTTGATTTTACGGCGGGTATTGCCGTTACGGCAGCGGGTCATTGTCACCCAAAGGTCACAAAGGCCATCACAGATCAGGCAAAAAAACTCATCCACATGTCGGGTACCGACTTTTATTACCCTTCAGAAGTTCTCTTGGCTGAGGAACTCGCCGGTCTTGCACCTGGACCCTGGAAGAAGAAAGTCTTTTTTACCAACTCGGGAGCGGAGTCCGTTGAGGCGGCCATGAAGTTGGCCCGTTACGCAAGCCAGCGGCCATATTACATCGCCTTTACAGGGGCCTTTCACGGTAGAACGATGGGTGCGCTTTCTTTAACGGCCAGCAAAGCCCTGCAAAAAAAGGGATTTGCTCCGATGCTGCCAGGGGTGATTCATGCGCCCTACCCGAACCCCTACCGTCCACCGGCGGGTTTATCGGCGGAGAGCTGTGTTGATTTTACCCTCGACTGGATTAAAGAAACGGCCTTTCGTCATCTGGTTCCGGGGGAAGAGGTCGCTGCTATTTTTGTGGAAGCCATGCAGGGCGAAGGCGGTTATATCGTTCCGCCAAAGTCTTTCTTGCGAAGACTCTCAAAATTGGCAGACGCCTACGGCATCATTGTCGTTGTGGATGAAATTCAAACCGGCATGGGTCGAACGGGACTTATGTTTGCCAGTGAACATTTTAATTATGCACCTAAAATCATGACACTGGCTAAAGGCATTGCCTCCGGTTTGCCCTTGGGTGCCATCATTGCGCAGTCTAAAATCATGGATGCCTGGGAATCCGGTTCACACGCCAATACTTTTGGCGGCAATCCGATTGCTTGTGAAGCAGCCCTTGCGACGATTGATTTGCTGAAAACAGCCCTGATGGAAAATGCTGCCAAGCTGGGAGTACTTTTTCTGGATCGCCTGCGTGATATGCAAAAAAATCATCGCCTCATGGGAGATGTTCGGGGTTTGGGTCTGATGGTCGGCATTGAATTGGTGAAGGATCGGGAAAGTAAAACACCCGCCATTGCAGAGAGAAATGAACTGGTGAATCGCTGTTTTGACTTAGGCTTGCTGGTTCTGGGCTGCGGAGAAAGTGTGCTGCGTTTTATGCCGCCACTCAGCTTAACCGAGAAAGAAGCCCTGAAGGGCCTGGCGCTTTTTGAAGAAGCCCTCTGTGAAGTTGAAAAGAAGGGTTTTTAGAAAAAGTCATCATTTGCGTGATCAGGTAGGGGCGTATTGCAATACGCCCCTACAGGCTCCCTTGGGGTGTTTTCAATGTCTCTAGTTTTGGTTTTGCTAAGATTTTTTCAAAAGCGTTTTGAATACC
>CAZRYI010000112.1:0-6997 GCA_964604255.1 uncultured Nitrospirota bacterium | reverse complement strand
GTGGGCATGACGGTCTCTCTGAACAATTTGGCTGGCAACCGGTTCCGGTTTCAGGTTCAGGCGGGCCAAGACATCGGCTTCAATATCGGGGGAGAGATGGGCGTAGGTGCCCATCGCACCGGAGATTTTTCCGTAGGCAATATCGGCCTTTGCCAAACGCAGGCGCTCAAGATTCCGCCGCGTTTCTTCATACCAAAGGGCCATCTTAAGTCCGAAGGTCACCGGTTCGCCATGAATACCGTGAGAACGCCCGATCATCAGCGTTTTTTTATGCTGTATGGCTTGCAGCTTCAGGGAGTCGAGCAGTTCACAAAGACCGGCTTCGAGTAAGGTCGCCGCCTGCACCATCATCAAAGCAAGCGCTGTGTCGAGCATGTCGGATGAGGTCATGCCCATGTGCAGAAAACGTCCTGACTCTCCGACTTTTTCGGTGATTGAAGTCAAAAAAGCGATGACATCGTGTTTCACCTCTTTTTCAATTTCCAGAATGCGCGCCGGTCGAATTTCTGCTTTGGCTCGAATTTCATCCAGGGCGGCTTGCGGCACTTCTCCCACCTGCACCAGGGTTTCGGTGACGGCAAGCTCCACTTTCAACCAGGTTTCGTAACGGTTTTGATCTGTCCAAATGGCAGCCATTTCCGGCCGGGTATAACGCTCTATCATTTTTGTTTTTCCTTCAACTTGAGTACTTTAGGCTGAGATTCTTTTGTGAAAATACTTCTGCATCAATCCTGCTTTTTCATTTTCTTTCACAATGAAGGTAATACCGAGCGGATCTTTTCGCAAGGAGCGATCCTCCCCTAAGCGGAAGGCTTCAACAAGTTTCAGGGCATTCAGTTTTTTTGTGCTTGCGGTATCAATTTCTACAGCACATTCCTGAATGTCCAGGCCCTTCAAAGTGGCGTGTAATTTGCTTGAAACTGTTTTAAATTGAGGATAATCGTATTTTGATGATTCTCCCAAACCCACTAGAATGACTTTTGGAATACTGAGTTTACCTATCGTCGATAACAAAAGCATTTCCCCCAAGGCCCCGGTAAAATGCTTATCCATCAGCGCACGGGAAAGAATACCGCCGTAGTACCAATCGACTTCGCTCGCCAAACCTCGCAAAGGACGCATGTCTTTAAAACAGGTCACAACCAGTAAATCAGCACGCAGTTTTGTCAGTTTATCGGAGTAGACATCAACGTGCATTGTTTTCCGAAGACTCCTTCTTGGACAAAATCGGAGGGTTTTTAGACTGTCTGTCCCGGTGAATATGATCCAGAATGCCGTTCACAAAGGCGCTTGAATCCTCGCCGCCGTACAATTTTGCAATTTCAATGGCTTCGTTAATCGTGACTTTCGGCGGGATGTCGTCCAGGTAAAACAGTTCGTAGATTGAAAAACGCAGGATATTCCGGTCGATGATGGCCATGCGTTCCTTTGACCAATGTTGGGCATATTTTTGGATGAGACGATCAATTTCGTCCTGATATTGCGACACACCAGCAACAAGGATTTCAGAAAAGGCCTTCACATTTGCATCAAGTTTGTCGTCGGAAAAGAGCGTATTTAGGATCTGGTTGTTTTCGCGGTCGCGATTAAAATCATCCTGAAAGAGCCGTTGAAGTGCCAGTTCCCTGGCTTTTCGTCTCATATTCATCAGTTGATTTTCTCATAGAGATGAACCATTTCAATCGCGGCAAGTACGGCTTCGACACCTTTGTTGTTATGTTCGTTCGAGCGGGCAATGGCCTGCTCAATGGTCTGGGTCGTTAAAACACCGAAGATAACGGGGATATCTAAATCGAGCGAAAGCTGTGCAATGCCATGACTGACTTGGCTGCAAATATAATCAAAGTGAGGTGTATCGCCCTGAACCACTGCGCCGAGGCAGATCAAAGCATCAAAGTCTCCGAGCAAACCCAATTGTTTGGCTGCTCCCGGAATTTCAAAGGCCCCCGGCACTTCTGCAATGGTAATGTCTTCAGAGCGCGTCCCGCTCTGCTCTAGAGCGCGCAGGGCACCTGCCAATAGACCATCGGTAATGGTGGTATTAAAGCGGCTAACGATAAGTGCGAACTTCAAACCCTGTGCATCCCCCTCTCCCTTCAAAATATTAACACCATCCTTTATTGCCATTGTCACCCAATCACTTTCTGTTTTTTTACACGCTGTCCAACAAATGACCCAGCTTCTTTTTCTTGGTGCGAAGATAGTGGACATTTTTTTCATGTGGGATGGATTCAATCGCAATGCGTTCAACCACCTCTAAACCGTAGGCGTCAATGCCCACAATTTTTCTGGGGTTGTTGGTCATCAGCTTGATTTTGTGAAGACCCAAGTCGGCCAAAATCTGCGCACCAATGCCGTAGTCTCGCAGATCATCTTTAAAACCCAGTTCGATGTTGGCTTGCACGGTGTCTCGTCCTTCATCCTGGAGTTGGTAGGCTTTTAATTTATTGATTAAACCAATGCCGCGACCTTCCTGGTTAAGATAAAGCAGGACACCCTTGTCTTCGCCCTCGATTTTTTTCATGGCGGCATGAAGCTGTTCGCCACAATCACAGCGCTTGGAACGAAAAATATCGCCGGTGACACAGCCGGAATGAACCCGCACCAACACCGCTTCGTCTTCTTTGATTTCGCCTTTCACCAGGGCCACATGAGACTCGTGATCCAAATCATTCTGGTAGACAATTGCTCTAAAGTCGCCGTATTCAGTCGGTAATTTGGCTTCCGCCGCACGATGCACCAGGGACTCCCGCTTCACCCGGTAGGCGATGAGGTCTTTGATCGTCACGCGTTTGAGATTGTGTTTTTTGCTGAAGGCGATCAATTCCGGCGTGCGTGCCATGGAGCCGTCTTCATTCATAATTTCGCAAATCACGCCAGTTGGAGACAGACCGGCCAGCCGCGATAAATCGACGGAGCCTTCGGTTTGTCCTGCGCGTTTCAGCACACCACCCGGTTGCGCGGTGATAGGGAAAATATGGCCAGGTCTCACCAGTTCTTCCGGCACAGTGTTCGGATCGACGGCTTTTAAAATTGTTAAGGCGCGGTCTTTGGCCGAGATGCCCGTGCTAATGCCGTCACGCGCATCAATTGAAATGGTAAAAGCCGTGCCGAAGGATGCAGTGTTGTCTTCGGTCATCTGCGCCAGACGGAGTTTTTTGGCATGTTTTTGTGTGAGTGTCAGGCAAATCAGCCCGCGCGCATGAAGGGCCATAAAGTTGATGATTTCGGGGGTGACCTTCTCGGCAGCAACAACGAGGTCGCCCTCATTTTCCCGATCTTCATCGTCACTCAGGATGATCATTTTCCCGTTTTTTATGTCTTCAATTGCTTCTTTAACTCTTTGAAATCTCATTGATTTTTACCTTAGTCATCTTACAGTTTGTCTTCGTTTAAAATCGGAGGCAACTTTATAGAAATTGCCGCTTCTTTGTCAATCCACTTGCCTAGCGTTTTCCGCCCCAAAGCCCTTGAGGTCGGAAAATCATCATCACCACCAGGGCCGCACCAAAGATCAACATCCGATAATTTGCAAGACCTCGCAGCAGTTCCGGCAGCAGGGTCAGCAAAAAAGCACCCAGAATCGCGCCGGGAATGCTGCCCATGCCACCCAAGACAATCATGGACAATATTCGGACGGATTCCAGAAAAGTAAAACTCTCCGGGGAAACAAAGCTATAACGGGCCGCAAAAAAGACACCTCCGACACCGGCGATTGCAGCACCTAGTATAAAAGCCAACATTTTCATGCGCGTGGTATCAATGCCCATTGCTTCTGCGGCCAAAGCATCTTCCCGAATGGCGATCCAGGCCCGACCGATTTGTGAGTGCAATAATCGATGCACCGCAATGACCGTCACAACCACCATGAAGAGGATGAGATAATAAAAATGAAAGGGGGTGCGAAGCGTGAGATCTGCAATCTGAGGCCGCGCAATCTGCATAATGCCGTTTGGCCCCTGCGTCAGCGAATCCCAGTTATTCAAGGTGAGATAAATAATCTGGACAAAACCCAAAGTAATGATGGCGAGATAATCCCCTCTCAGCCTGAGCGTGATCAATCCAAGGATTAGTCCAAAAAAAGCGGCCACGAGGCCACCCAGGGGGAGTCCCAACCAAAATGAAAGCCCGATGCTGGTGGATAAAAGGGCATACACATAGGCCCCGATGCCGTAAAAAGCGGCATAACCCAGATCCAACAAACCCGTAAATCCAACGGTAATATTGAGGCCCAGTGCCAAAAGTGCGTAAAGCAAGGCAAGATTGATGGTATCCAGGTAATAGTTGTTGAGAAAAAAAGGCAAGGCCATCAAGAGGGCAAAAGCGGCTGCCAGTGTTATTTTTTTAAGGAACGGATTTTCGGCCAAGCGGAGATAGGGCCGAATCAAACCTTGAAAACCGTCGGTCAGCGTCTGAAGAGGCAAAACAGCAAACAATCGATAAACCACCAGGCCGACCACGGCACTCAGCATTAAGGTGGCGGCGAGCTGTCCCGCAGCCAGCCAGCCCATCAGGGGCCAGGCAAGCAAGGCCAGCCAAAGTGGCAGCAACACAAAACGATTAAAGCTGAGGCTGCGTAAGAATAAAGCTGCTTTTGCCACTATCCACGATCTCCGCTTTTTTCGCCCAGCAGTCCCGTTGGCCGAAAGATAAGGACTAAAATGAGAATCACAAAAGCGAAACCATCCTTAAACTCACTGGAAATGTAGGCAGCGCCCATGCTTTCGACCAGACCCAGCAATATGCCGCCCAACATGGCACCCGGAATATTCCCGATGCCACCCAGTACCGCCGCAGTGAAAGCCTTAATCCCCGCAACATAACCGATATAAAAATTAACCACGCCATAATACATCGCCACCATCATGCCTGCCGCAGCCGCCAGGGCAGAGCCGATCAGGAAGGTGACTGCAATCACGCGATCAATGGGAATACCGCAAAGCTGTGCCATGGTTTTGTCTTGCGAGGTTGCGCGCATGGCTTTTCCGAGCCGTGTTTTTCGGACAAAAAGGTGGAGGGCTGTCATCAATAAAACCGAAGCACTCATGATACTGACTTGAATACCGCTGATCTGGATGCCGCCTGCTTCAGTCAAAGAGCCGCTTGGCAAAATATGAGGAAAGACCTTGTCTGCCGAGCCTTGTGCCAACATGGCATAGTTTTGCAGAAAAATGGACATGCCGATGGCCGAAATTAGGGGGGAGAGGCGATGGGCGGAGCGGAGCGGACGATAGGCAATCCGTTCCAGGGTCATGCCATAGGCAGCGCAGGTAACTGCCGTGAGGATGAAGACGCAGAAAAGGGAGAGAAAAAGATGGGAGGCCGTCAGGCCCGTCACGGTAAAAAGGCCCAGGTAGATGATGCTCAGGTAGGCCCCGATCATGTAGATTTCGCCGTGAGCAAAATTGATCAGACCGAGAATCCCGTAGACCATCGTGTAACCCAGCGCCAAGAGGGCATAGACGCCCCCTAAAGTCAGGCCGTTGATCAACTGTTGCAAGAACATAAGGTGTTATCTCGGTCGGTTGTTGCTTTTTGGATATCGGAAAAACGAGAAGGAGGTTGGTGCCGAAGGGGGGATTTGAACCCCCACGGGTTGCCCCACACGCCCCTCAAACGTGCGTGTCTACCAAGTTCCACCACTTCGGCAAAGAGTGGAAGGCATTATATTTTCCAAGTGTTGCCGTGTCAAGGAAACATCTGTCTTCTTGCTGTCTCGGACAAATTGGTATCATAAATGATGGCACGGTAATTTGGTGGCAGGGTAAAAACGCAAGTTCAGCTACCCGACCCGCTTTATGAAGAAGCAAAATGGATCGCACGTGAGCGTCAGATGTCCCTCGCGGAAGTGATGCGACGCGACCTGGAATATCACACATAGCTAATATCTATGATAGTTTTCTGATGGGGCACGGGACATCAATCCATGAATATTTTTATAATTTACCAGATATTTTTCAACGAAAATTTCTAACACCCACATCCAGTAGAGGTTAGATCCTGAGATTTCATGTGGACACATCAAAGTAATTACATTATGCTTACTTTAAGCTCGTTCACAATAAAAGGTCACTTATTATGGCTCAGATTGTAAAAATAGGAAATTCTAAAGGAGTGAGGATTCCGAAGGTTTTAATTGAGGAAGCTCATCTTGAAGGGAAAGAACTCAATCTTCGTGTGGTTAAAGAAGGGTTAATAATATCTCCAGCTCAAAAAACTAGGGAGGGTTGGGCTGAGGCGGTTCAAGTTTCCCAAGAAACTCATGGTGCAGAACCACTTGATCACGAATGGCTAGATTCCCCTTTGATGTCGAATGATGAGTGGACATGGTGAAACCATTCATTGGTCGATTTCAGGTCTGGTTAGTTCAACTTGACCCAACGAAAGGGAGAGAAATTAATAAAACTCGGCCCTGCGTTGTCGTTTCTCCTGACGAATTAGCATCATTATCAACAGTTTTAGTTGCGCCAATGACAAGCAAAGGGTTTGACTATCCCTTTAGAATAAAGTGCCAATTTCAAAAGAAACAAGGAACAATTTTGCTTGATCAAATACGGTCAGTTGATAAGGTGCGTTTGGTGAAAAAATTGGGGATAATCAGTAAATCAAAACAAATTGAAATATGTTCACTTTTACAAGAAATGTTTGCATATTGAAGAGACGCGTCGCTCAACCTGACGCGTTAAACTCTTGCATCAATTTAGGGTTGTGGGTTCGCTGCTTATTTCCATATTACCTTCACAGCCTTATTCTTTCTCGGTTTGTTTCGGCTGTAGTTCTGATAAAAGGGCGGCAGCCTCTTTTCGGTCGTAGAGGGATTGTGGGGGATTTTCCGGCTTTTTTATTTCTAACAGCTTTTCGAGATTTTTAATCGCCTCGGCCTTTTTGTCTGCTTCATCCAAACTTTTTGCCAGTTCCAGATAATGTCGTGTGCGCAGCGGATTCCCCTGAATTGCTTGACTAAAATGTGCAATCGATTTTTCAAGTGATCCGCCGA
>CAZRYI010000111.1:0-7054 GCA_964604255.1 uncultured Nitrospirota bacterium | reverse complement strand
CCTGGGAAAAGCCTATGCCCTGACCAAAAATGAAGACTACGCCCAAGAAGGTTTAGCACTCATGCTCGACTGGATTGAGAACAATCCTTATCAGGTTGGCATCAATTGGGCCAGTGCTCTTGAGGTTTCCGTTCGCGTGTTATCGTGGTGTTGGGCCGCTGCACTTTTCGATAAATCGCCACATTTTACGGACGAAAAACGGCAGGTCATATTACAGGCTATTTACCAGCATGGGCTTTTTATCGAAAAACATCTCTCCTTCTTTTTCAGCCCTTATAACCATTTGATCGGTGAAGCAACGGCCCTTTTTGTTATCGGAAGCCTCTTTCCAATTTTAAAACCAGCAAGCCACTGGCAGACAAAAGGATGGCAAATCCTTGAAGATGAAATGGCGAAACAACTACATCCAGATGGTGGAACTGTTGAGCAGGCTACGGGTTATCATCATTTTACAATGGGTTTCTACCTTCAAGCCATTCTCCTGAAAAAACAGCAACAGGGCAAAATGCCGCCTGATATTTGGAATCTGTTCGAAAAATCCTTTGAATATACCCTTTATATGAACCGACCTGATGGTGAAATTCCCATGATGGGTGATGGCGATGAAGGTAAGGCTTTGACCTTGTATCAATCTTCGTTATGGGATTTTCGGCCCTTTCTCACAATCGGGGCAGCCCTGTTTGGGAGGGGAGATTTCAAAAAAATGGCGGGAGATTTTTCACCCGATACCCTTTGGCTGATTGGCGAAAAAGCCTGGCAACAATACAACACCCTAAAAAAAAGCCCTCCAAAAGAAACTTCTAAAGCACTGCGATCAAGTGGATATTATCTGATGAGAACGGGCTGGGACAAAAAAGCACATTACCTTGTTTTTGATGGTGGAGAGCTGGCAGATGGCGTACATCCCGATGAAATCCCTTCGGCAGCACACGGACATGCAGATGCCCTTTCTTTTGAGGTTTCTGCCTGGGGTTATCCTTTTTTAATTGATCCCGGGTTTTATACCTACAATGGTCCGGTTGAATGGCATCGTTATTTCAGAGAAACGGCAGCACACAACACCGTGGTGGTAGATGGTCAATCGCAGGCAAAATATCGAGGTCGTCTGACGTGGTCCCATGCCCCCACAGTTGCCGTCTCAGACTGGCTTCAAACAAAATCATTTGACGCCGTTTCAGGCACTCAAAACGGCTACGAAAACCTGCCTGACCCTGTATCTCATCAACGCAGCATCTTATTCTTGAAGCCTGATTATTGGCTCATCCGTGATATTTTAGAGTCTAAGGAAGCACATCAAATCGACCGGTATTTTCACTTCAATACGGTTTCGCTGCTTTCCGACCAAAAAACACAAGTGGTGCAAGCACAGTCTCCTGAAAATCCGGGAGAACAACTCGCCTTGTTTCCCTGTGAAACTGCTAACACAGAAATGAACGTTTTTCAGAAAGGTGAAAACCCGGAGGGGGGATGGATCGCACCCGGCTACGGGCTTAAAATACACGCACCCATCGTGCGTTACAGAACAGAGGCGAAAGGGCCTGTTGCCCTACATACCCTGGTCATCCCGTTTAAAGATAAACTATCAGGTTTTTCGGTCAAAACCATTTCATGTGAGCCGGAAACACTCAGCTCACAATGCGCAGGATTCATTATTGCGAGTGCTAAACAATCTGATCTTGTCCTGTTTTCAGCATTGAAAAAAATGGTATCTTTCTCTGGGAATAATGGGATGGATGGCACACTTGCGGCCATTCGACGCGCTGAGACTGGCGCGATTGTTTCCGCCTTGTTGGTCAATGGCTCAGTGCTGACTGTTGATGGCAAGGCACTCTTAAAACTGGATAAAAAAATTAATTTTGCGACACTCTCTGTCGAAGACGATGGCATCCTAGTCGAGATTTCCGAGCCAGCTGAAGTTTCAAGCTCCTTTTCAAATATACGAATTGTTGTTACGACATCTAACGATATAAGGCCTAATTAAAATGGAAAATGATCGAAATGCAAAGATACTGGAAATCAGCTCCTATCCGCCCCCACGCGCAGGTTGGGGGGTTCGCATCATGTTTGTTCGTAAATATCTTCAAGAACTGGGACATACTTGTCAGGTCTTAAATATTGGACAAAGCCGAATGATCAAAAGCCCGGAATACGAAGATGTACAAAGTGGCTCGGATTATTTTAAAAAAGTGCGGTGGCATGTGAAGAAGGGTTATCTCATCCATACCCATTTAAACGGGGACTCGGAAAAAGGTTTAGTCCTTGCGCTCATTGCAGAATTTTATAGTTTATTTTTTGGCAAGCGGAGCGTGCTAACCTTTCATGCAGGTCCCATTCAACGCATGTTCCCCAAAGAAAAAAGTAAACTCATGGCCCCATTTTATGCACTCGTTTTTGCTTTACCGAAAAAGATAATTTGTAATAATGAGGCGGTCAAAAAAAACATCATGTCTTATGGCGTTTCGGCAAAAAAAATAGAAGCAATTCCTGCTTTTAGTCTGCAGTACCTTGATTATGAACCGATTGTATTAGAAGACGAACTCCTTGAGTTTATTAAAAACCACAAGCCTTTGATTGTCTCTTATTTCTTTCTACGCCCTGAATTTTTTGTGAACTCCATGTTTAAAGCCATCAAAGACTTGTCCGAAAAACTGCCCGACATGGGCCTCATTCTGATCGGAGGAGACACTCGAGACGAAACCGTCATTCAAATGGTTAAAAAGGCTGGGATCTCCGACTATGTCTATCACGCCGGAGATGTCTCGCATGATCAATTCATGACCTTGCTTGAAAAAGCCGACATCTATTTAAGAACCCCTCAAAAAGATGGTGTCTGTTCCTCTGTCTTAGAATCCCTCTCACTTAAAACACCCGTAGTCGCCAGTGAAAATGGAAGCCGACCGGAAAGTGTTGTGAATTTTAAAACAGATGATGCAGCTGATATTCTGGAAAAACTCGAAGCTACCTGGAAAGACTATGAAGTCCTCTCGGCAAATATCAAGGTACCTCAAATCCGAGATACGGTCAAAGAAGAAGCAGAGCTCTTACTTGAACTCGAACAATAATCATTTAACCCGACACAACTCTGACACGATAAGGATAACGCGTTGAAAATTTTATATCACCATAGAACCCTGGGAGATGGCGCAGAAGGCATTCATGTTGCCGAGATGATCAAAGCTTTTAGAAAGCTTGGACACGAGGTCAAGGTTGTTTCTTTAATCGGGGAGCAAACCAATGTTGCAACAAAAAAACAGGGTAAATGGACAAAGGTCAAGAAAATGCTGCCGGGATTTTTATTTGAGTTGGGGGAAATCGCCTACAACTTGCAAGGCTATCGCAGCCTCTCTGCGGCCGTTCGTTCATTTCGCCCGGATTTTATTTATGATCGCTACGTCAGCTACAATTATTCAGCCGTTGGCATTGGGCGAAGCTACGACATTCCAGTCATGCTTGAAGTCAATTCCCCTTATTCCTACCAGAAACAGACCTTCGATGAAAAACTACTCTTTAAAAACCTTTCCCGAACCTTCGAACGCAAGATTTGTCAAAATGCCTCGAAAGTCATCACGGTTTCAAGCCCACTTAAAAAGTTTCTCATTTCAATTGGCGTAGATGACTCACAAATTGTGGTGATGCCAAACGGGGCAGATCCCGATGTTTTTGATTTAAGTATTGATGGCAGTAGGCTAAGAAAACAGCTTGGAGCCGAGGGGAAAATCATCATCGGATTTACCGGAATACTGAGACCTTGGCACGGCTTGGAGTTGCTTGTGCAAGCCTTTGAAACCATTGTAAAGCAACATCCTGAAACCCACCTCCTCATCGTAGGGGATGGGCCGATTCGTGCAGAAATCGAAGCGGACGTAGCTAAAAGAGGTCTAAGCGACAAAGTTACGATCACGGGCCGCCAAAACCACAGCGAGGTCAATCGCTATGTCGCTGTGATGGATATTGCTGTCAGTCCTCGTGCAACATTTTACGCCTCACCCATGAAAATCCTCGAATACATGGCCATGGGGAAAGCCATTCTCGCACCAGATATGGGCAATATCCGAGATCTTTTAAAGCATAAAGAAGATGGCTTCCTTTTTCAAAAAGAAGATGTCTCGGCATTAACGGAAGGTCTTCAAACACTGATAAGGCAAGAAGAACTTCGTTTGGCATTGGGAAAAAATGCCCGCAAAAAAATTGAAACAGAACGTACCTGGGGACACAATGCCCGCGATGTCATCACCTTGGTCGAAAACGTCAAGAATACCCCTCAGAAAAGCTAAAAGCCCTGAAGAACCCTCCAGGGCTTTAGCAAAGATCCAACAAAAATGGACTCGCTTATACAATAAAAAAAGCCTCACAGATGTTTTTCATCTGTGAGGCTTGGTCTCAATTCTTTTTCTTCTTCGTATTTTCTACTCTTGAAAAAACTGAGAAATTCTGACGTTCGAAGGCGTATCAGGCGAGGTTGTATCTTCTACGGTGCCACTTGGAGTGAGCCTGTAGGTGTGCGTGCCCGAAATGGTACTCTCAAAGAAGATCGTCCCTGTTGCATTATTGTTATCGATCCCTTTGTAATCCCATAGTTGCACACCCGCTTCTGTTGCTTTGTTTTGGGTCCCTCCGATGGAAATGTCCGTAATCTGATAATTTGTACTCGCCTTTAAACCTGTCACAACATGTTTTACTAGTCCACTTCCAGAGACGGTGTATGTCACGACATCCGCTCTTTCTCCTTCTTCTTTGTTGAAAAGAACCACATAGTTTGGACGGTTGCTGTTTTCCCGTTCGATCCAGGTTCCCTGCATTTGACTCCCGACTTCAAGCAAGCTGGTATTGCTCATTGTGCTTTTCAGGTTTGCGTCTGCTGTTTCAAAAACATGCAGGAAGCGCTGGTCTGTGTTGGTATCTGTTGGAAGCACGGTAACCTGCCATCGACCGGTCTTTATCGAAAGATTATGCTGTCTATTGAGCGTTTGCTGATCAAACTGGGCCACACGTGTTACTTCAACACGAGCATTTTTTGGCAGCAGTGTTTTACCAAAAGCAACCCCATGCGCACCGGAACCCCCGGTTAAATCTTCTGTGCCACCTCGGTTGTCTTTTTCTCCACCGATACTGTTTAGCTCCTTAACGATGATGTTATCGCCAATATAGGCCCTTCCAATTCTACCGGTTAAACCACTTCCAGTTGCGATATCTAGAGAGGAAGCCTCGTTTAACACATCATCCGGTTTCCATGGGACGTGATAAACCCAACGTGGTAGCGAGGGTGCCTTCGTTCTGTCATAAACAACCAAAAAGTCTGAGTCCGTAGCCGGGTTATCCCCAGGCAGCCATATGTATTCGCGTGTATGTTCAACACCCTCTACAAACATGCGAGAGCGATTAACGCGAACATTATAAAATGCTTCATTTTGAACCGTTATTTGTTCAATGCCACCCCAGTCGTAGTCACCTAAGCCTTTTGAGGCTTGTTCTAAGTCAATGGGTCTCCATTCTGACTTGAAGTGCGGTAGTGCATGATCACCTTCAAAATACACAATGTTCCTTTTTTCACCTCCAGGATACTTCCAAAGGTTCCCATATCCTCTATGAGCAACTTCTTGTGTATTGACTAAAGGCCCAAATTTATTCAGACTAAATCCTGGATCATCATCTGGACCACCATGTCCATCAAATCTATAATGTGAATCTCTTACACTAAACACTCCATCGGCTTCGTTACTAAATCCGGTTCTCGCCAAAAATGAACCCAAGTTTTTGGACCACAAAAAATTTGGAAGATTAATCTGTTCTGGCGTGACTGCCGGTACTGTGCTTGGCACACCAAGAAAGCCGTATAAGTAGAAAAAAGTTTGTTTTGGCCACTGAACTTCATAGGTATCAATAACGTGGCGAATAAGTCCTGCATCCGTACTTAGACCGGCTTCATTTAACATGCGTGGCATGTAGAACAACTGTTCACGTACAGACCGATGACCCAGGGGAACTTCATCCATTTCTGCGCCACCAAAGCGTACGTATGTATAACCAAGGTCATACTTGTGGGGATCCAAAGCGTATTGAATAAACTTCGGATATTGTCTGATTGCATTTCCGTTAATCTTTCCAAGCCCTTGACTTGCAACGTAATTTTCCCCCGTTGCGGTACGCCAGCCGTTTACCAGAATCATGTGCGTTCTTGGGTGCCAACTCGAATATCCAGCCCATTGTGCCCAGCCCCCACTCTGGCCCGCTACAAAGTTTAGCGAGTCGAGATTGCCATAATTAAGCATCACATCATAAAAAGTGTCCATGGCCGCATCGGCTTGCGCATCAATGAGACCGTCTCCCCAAAAAGCCAATCCGAGATACCAGGAATAAAGACCTTCGAAATATTTACTGCTGAACAACCGGTCAGGTGTGGTATTTGGGTTTGCGATAGAATTAACAAGGTTTCGATGATTAATGGTTCTGTTCAACATTAAATTTGTCACCTCAGCGCGCTCGCTGGTCGTCATCAAATTATATGTCCAGTCATAAGTCAGCACAGCGGCATAACCCAGCTCATCGCCATCCCTTAAGTCTTGCAAAAGATTGTTGATTGCCAAAGTGCCAAATGCATCTGGGGAAATTGGATAACTAATGCCTGGCATCGTCCCCATTGCGTATATAAATGCCTGATGCACGATATAAGAGCGCAGCGGGTCATGCTGGGTTTCGGTGATTCCTCCATTGGCATCTCCTGGACTTGCGGCCCAATCCACATATTCCTGGTATTTATCTGCGTAACTTGCCGAAATTGCAGAACGGAGCGCAGGGATTGACGCTTGTGTGATCAAAAGACGTGGATGACTCCGGGCAGCAAGAGCGCTTCCGGGTGAAGGCGTATATGCAACTGCAAAATGGGCAGTAAACAAAATAATCACTGATACGCTGAAGAATAGAAGATTATTTAAGGTACTATGAATGGAATGATTTCTCATTAATATTGCCTCCGTAACAAATTTATTCATCAATACTGATGCCGGTCGGTGCATCAGGTGGTGTGGTATCTTCACCGGGATTATATTCAGAAGCC
>CAZRYI010000110.1:0-7080 GCA_964604255.1 uncultured Nitrospirota bacterium | reverse complement strand
ACCGCTTCCTTTTGCCGGTTACTGGTTGATGCGGGAGGTTTACGAATATAGCCAGCAGATGGGTATTACCTTAATGGGAGGCATTCTCTCCTGGCTTTTTATTCTGCAAGCAGTGCTTATTGGTGTTCTTTTTCTGGGTGCGAATTATTATTTTTGGCAGGGATTAGCTTATCGTACCAGTTCGGGAGAGAAGTACAAAAAACCTATTCTGATCATGTTAGTGATCTTGGTGGGGAGTTTTGCTGTTTGGCTGACCCCCAAAACCTTGGTGGCCTCCGTATCCGAAATGAGGGCAATGGGTGGGTCTCACCATCCACTACTTGGTGTCTTTGGTGTCATGTCGGCGAAACTGACTGTTGTGAATCTAATGATCCTGACAACCTTTATCGGATTCCTCCTCTATTGGCGGGCAGACAAGCTTGAGACGGTTGTGTGGGCGAAATTTTCCCGCATTTTCCAATATATCCTTTTTTCCTGTGCAGCCGTTGGAATTGTTGCAGTTGGAGTTTATGGCTATCACCCCGATGTCCCGGCGTCGTTCCGTGTGAATGTGCTTTCTGTGTCGCAGGTCATGGCGGTGATCTTTATCTTGGTGACAGTCACTCCCCTGACGGCCATTTCTCTGAAAACTGCAAAACTGACAAGTGAAATGAAGTGGGGCATCATGCCGCCGCGCTCCCAATATGCCCTGCTCTTAAACGCTGTTTTTGTTGTTTTGACGATGTCGCTCATGGGTTATGCCCGGTCTGCATCCAGGGTTCACTGGCATATTTACGGCGTACTTGAAGATACATCTCGATACGGTTTTACGCCGACCCTGGGTCATGCCTCTGTTCTTTTTGTGCTCAATACCTTTATATTTACGGTCATGGTTGGTTTGATCTTTTGGTCCGTTTCCAAGAGTGTGCGCTACCAGGGTTTTTCAACGCAGTACTTCTTTTTAGCGTCGGTCTTTTTCTGGGCTGTTTCGCTTTTTGAACCCAAGAAAAAAGCAGTCGCTCTGAAGCCTCAAGTTAATATGAAGCACATATGGATTGGCGGGGGTGTCGTCATAACCTTCCTGTTGATGTATGTCCTTATCGGATTCTCTGTTCCTCAAAAGGTGGGTTTACCTCCAGAGAAAAAAGAACTTGACTTAAGCTTAATTAAGAGCAAACAGGACATGGTGACGGTGGGACAGGAAATATTCTTTAGTAAGGGCCAGTGCTCTCTTTGTCATTCGATTGGGCCAGGGCATGGACGCTGTCCAAATCTGAAGGGAGTTGGCGCACGTTTAACCCGAGAATTTATCTATGAAACCTTGACGGTGCCTGATGCCTACATCATGCTCGACTTTGACGTTTCCGACCCGGTGCCTTTCCCGGCGAAAATGCCGATTATCAATAAAGCCCCGATCGGTCTTTCAGAACAGGAAATGCTGACCGTTCTTTCGTTTATTCAAAGCAATGGTGGAAAAGTTACAGTAGAGCCCCACGAACTTGAGATGTCCGGAAAAACGGCACAATTCACTCCAAACCACGAGATTGATCTCTCAAAGCACATGGATGGTAATACGCTTGCTAATTAGAAACGCCACAAAGCTAAAGCCGGTTTTTTTCCTGCTATTCACGCTCCTTGTCGGAAGCGGATGTACCTTGTTTGAAGACAAACATGTTGCGGCTGGACGGAAAAATTTTAACCGATACTGTGCGCCCTGTCATGGTGAAAGTGGCGACGGTACTGGATACAATGCCATTAATTTGGAGTCTTCCCCCAGGGATTTGACAGACGCTCAAGAAGAGTACATGGCGAAGTTAGATAACGCTGAAATATTCGAGGTACTGGAGTTAGGCGGTTACGGAGTAGATCTTGCGCCGACAATGCCCGCCTGGGGCAAAGTTTTTTCTGAAGAAGAACTTTGGTCTTTAGTCGCCTTTATCCGCACCTTGCATCCCAACGAAGCGGAAGCCATTGTCTTTGAAAAGCCGGACTCAAAAGAGTCAATATTTGAGTCAAAACGTGTGCGCTACCCCAAACCACGCCCAAATGAATTTCATGATCTACTTGAAGAGCTGGCCCCGGATGAGGATGCCTACGCCGAGCAGGTTGCTATTGGAGCAGACGTTTTTCAGGAGCGTGGATGTAATGCTTGTCACGTCGTTGATGGGGAGGGAGGTGCCTTGGGGCCCGATTTATCTCGTGCCGGTTTCATGCTCCAAAAGCAGTTTATTTTTCAATGGTCGCTCAACCCTCAGTCCTTCAAATCCAAGACAAGGATGCCTAACCTTGACCTACCGCCAGAGGATGCCCTGGCGATTACCCTCTTCCTGGGTGAACAAAAAGCCTCCCCTCCAACAGGAGAAAAAAACACCTCCGAAGATGAAGGAGGTGAGGAATGAAGATGCCGCTTATTGCAAAGGCATTCTTGGTTTGGATCGGCTTTTATTTGACCTTGAATTTTGGAATGCCTTTTATTACGGCGCCCTTTCCTGCAAGTGTTATTTTTATGTACATGAGCTTGCTTACCGTCGCTATCCTGCTCTACGTGTCGATCTACGAAGATGACTGCGTTCTTTTTTTTGGCTCAATTAGCAACTTTATTCGAGGGGATGAGTCAGATGGTGGAGGCCGAAAAGTATGCCGCATCGCCGTTTTTATTCTCCTTCCTTTGTTTGTTGGGATGAGAACCTATGACAGCATAAAGCCTGATTTTAGGCCTCCTTCTCCGCAACGTGTGATTCATCCTGCACCTCCTGGAGAGGTTGCTGGGTTTACTAATCCCTTTGAGGGTGAGGAAGACCGTTATGAAGAATATGTTCAGGAAGGACGCTCTATTTATTATGAAAACTGTGTCTTTTGCCATGGGGATAAACTTGACGGCAATGGGATCTTTGCCGAGACCCTGAATGTGAAGCCTGCCAACTTCGCCGACCCGACGACGATTTCTATGTTAATGGAGTCCTATGTTTTTTGGAGAGTGAGTCGAGGGGGGATCGGCCTTCCCGGAGAAGCAACACCCTGGGATTCTGCCATGCCTCCATGGGAGTTGATTCTGACTGAAGAAGAACGCTGGAAAGTCGTGATGTTCCTCTACGAATATACTGGCTTCAAACCCAGAACCTGGGAGTAAATTGGAAATTTCAAAAAGATGATTGAGACATTTAAAAGTCAGCAACTCCTGAGATATCTCGTCGCGCTATCCTTTTTTTCTCTAGGCTCCTTTTGGAGCATGCCTGTTTACGCAGATGAGGAAGGAGATCATGAACCTGAAGTCAGTGCTCCTGCTGACGAAGTGCTTCCTTCGGATGATCTTGAAGCCGGAAAATTGATTTACAAAAAGCTGTGTATTTCCTGTCACGGTATTGAGGGGGATGGAGATGGCCCCGGAGCAGAGTTTTTTCAGCCCAAACCCCGAAGTTTTAAAAAAGCAGAATATAAATATCGAACTACCCCCAAAAATGCACTTCCGTCTGACGAAGATCTATTTAAGGCAATTTCTGTTGGACTGCCGGGCACGGGCATGCCTGATTGGGCAGATGTGCTTTCGAAGAAAAAGATCAATCAGGTTATTAAGTATATTAAAACTTTTTCTCCCAAATGGGAGGAACAATCCGGTAGCCCCAAAATTGTGACCGTCGGCGAGCCTGTTCCTCACAGTGAAGAAAGTGTTGAAAGAGGGAAAAAACAGTTCTCCACCTTGGGGTGTATGATCTGCCACGGAAATGAAGGACGTGGTGATGGCCCGACTGCTTCCGTATTAAGAAACCATCGGGGTGATTCTGTTTATCCTAGAAATTTAAGTAAAAACTGGCTCTTTCGTGGGGGGGGAGAAGCAGAAGATATTTATATGCGGATCAACACCGGAATCAATGGTACACCCATGCCCTCCTTTGCAGCTAAGCTGGATAACGAAAAAAGCTGGGATTTAGCAAATTATATCCGCTCTCTCTCTCCTACAGTTGCACCGGAAAGAGGTACCTTGATTAAAGCAGGTAAAATCGAGGGAGAAATTCCCACCGATCCAGATGACCCGCTATGGCAGGAGACTGAAGAAAGCTGGTTCCCCATGATGGGACAGATAACCTTTAAAGAACGGTTATTTACTCCTTCTGTGACGGACATTACCGTGAAGTCACTCTTCAACGAAAAAGAAATTGGATTTATGTTGGTATGGGATGACCGGAGTAAAAGCAAAGCAAAAGAAGGTAAAAAACCGACCTTTACCGACCAAGTTGCAATTCAGTTTCCCGAAAAACTTCAGCCGGGTGGTGTGATTAAACCCTATTTTATTATGGGCGATAAAAAGCTAGGTGTGAATTTGTGGACATGGCGTTCCGAAACGAACGAGGTGCTTGAAAGTAATTCAAATGGGATTCATAGTGAGGAACAATTTCAAAATCGTTCAGATGTCATGGGAAAAGGTGTGTATAAAAACGGCCAATACCGGGTTATCTTGAAGCGTGCATTAAAAACCGCCGATACTGAAAAAGATATTCAATTTGAAAGCGGTGAATTTTTTCCCATTGCTTTTTATGCCTGGGATGGCGGCAATGGTGAGACACTGACAAAACGATCCATTACGCCTTGGTATTTTGTGCTGATGCAACCCGAAGTGCCTAAGTCTGTCTATATCTATCCGCCCGTTGTTGTTGTCATTGTTTTTGGTTTGGAATTTCTGCTTCAACGTATGTTAAAAAAGGGCCACAAAAAAAGCACCTAAACAAATCAATGTATAGATCGTGACATATCATTTGGAAAGGGAAATTAAACATATAAGGAAAGATTTAAACACAGAAAAAGCTTTAAAGTCCCAACTATGGCTATTCGTTCTATTTCTTTCTTTGCCTCTGCTTTTACCGGCGAATTCCTTTGCAGAACACGAAGCTAACCATCGATTTTTGGTTTCCGGTTACATCCGAGATAGCGCAGGCAAAGCACTTGGGGGTTCGAGTGTTGAGTTTGAACACAAAGGTGGGGAGAAAAAAAAGGTTAGTGCCAATCGTGATGGTTATTATGAAACGCGCTTTCACCTTCATGATGAAAACCTGGGAGATACGATCATTGTCGTTGCCTCAGGGGTTACAAAAAAAATTAAAGTTGAGTTTGATCTAGGCGACGAAATCAGTTTCCGAGGCGCCAGTCTTGATTTTGGTGCACCATCAAGTGATGACGCGCCGATTTGGGTTTTTTTAACGATTGCGTCACTGGTTGTTTTTATTGGCAGTGTTTATTTTTTCTTGGTCAAAGCAAAGAAAAATAAAAAGGCTGCTGATAAGCTCAAACAGAAAAAAAAGAAACGGAAAAAATAGTGATACAGAGCTTTTCTAAATTTTGGAAGGAGTTACCTTATGGCAACAGGTGATCAAAAAGGGGGCAGTCAAGAGGCGGAGGAGGTCAGCCGCAGGCGATTTTTTACCCTGATGGGGCTTGGTGTCGGCTGGGGGGGGGTCGTGGCAACACTAGGCGGCATCGGTGCCGGTGCAGCACGCTTTATGTTTCCGACCGTACTTTACGAACCTCCGACTATTTTTAAAATAGGGCTGCCTAGCGAATATGGTGTGGGAGTCGATACCAAGTTAAAAAAAGAACGCATGGTCTGGGTTGTCCGAAATCAGACGGGTATTTACGTTTTAATTGCCATCTGTCGGCATCTTGGCTGTACACCAAACTGGTTCTCTGACCAGCAGCTCTTCCGTTGCCCCTGCCACGGTAGCATCTATGATCCTCAGGGTAACGTCTTGGGTGGACCTGCGCCGCGTACCTTGTGGCGGGCTGCAATCTCTCTTGACCCGGTTGATGGGCAGATTGTCGTTGATTTCAATCAGAGACAAGACCCCGATCCTGTCGGGACACCAGACGGTCTCATGGTTGAAGAAATTGGTCGTCAGGTCGAGCCTTACTTTTTAAAGGTTTAATAAAGGAGAAAGCTAGGGATGTGGGAATTATTTCAACGAATCAGATCGGTTGTTAATAAAACACAAGCATTTAAATCGGTCTTCAGGCACGGTTTTCCTGATAATGACGGCAATCGCGCCTTGGTGATGTTTAGCAACATCATCCTCCATCTTCATCCCGTTCGTGTTCGTCGTGGTGCCCTGAAAATCAAATTTACTTGGTGTCTTGGCGGACTCACCTTTTTCTTCTTTATTCTTCTTGCCATCACCGGTGTCTTTTTGATGTTTTATTATGTACCAGACGTCAATCGTGCTTATGGAAACATTAAGGATTTAGGGACAGTTGTCTTTTTCGGGGATCTTTTCCGAAGTCTCCATCGCTGGTCTGCTCACGCCATGGTACTTTTTGTCTGGTTGCATATGACTCGGGTCTTTTTTACTGGTTCATATAAACCCCCGCGCGAATTTAACTGGGTTGTTGGAGTACTGCTGTTATCAACGACGCTGGTGTTAAGTTGGACCGGATACCTACTCCCTTGGGATCAATTGGCACTCTGGGCCGTTACTGTGGGTAGTAAAATGGCAGAAGCAGCGCCTTTGATCGGAAAAGCAGGGCCTTTTGGCCCTGAACTGGGTATGCATGCGACGAACGATATTACTTATGCCCTGCTGGGCGGCACGGTGGTAGGACAGAGTGCATTGCTTCGTTTTTATGTGTTGCACTGTCTTGCCTTGCCACTAGTGACAGCACTTTTTATCGCCATCCATTTTTGGCGAATTCGCAAAGATGGTTTTTCAGGGCCCCTGTAAAAGAAACAGGGCTGAGTCCTTAGAAATCGAACAAGGCTTATTCTAGCTTGATCTTTCTCAATGATTAGAGGAAACACATGTCGGAAAAAGTGGTAAATTCAGGGTCTTTGGAACCGAAAGTTGATCAAAAAACAGAGGGGCTGGCCGCTCGTATCAAAAAAAAGGCCCTTAAGAAAATCGGTGGGGAAGACACGGTACTTGTCTGGCCGAACCTTGTTTATCTCGAACTCATTTCCATGTTGTTTGCCTTGGCCATCCTCTTGTTCCTTTGTCTTTATTCACCTGCACCACTAGAGGAACTGGCCAGTGCCGATACAACGCCGAATCCAACAAAGGCCCCCTGGTATTTTCTAGGTCTACAGGAGCTACTGGTCTTTTTCGATCCCTGGTTGGCCGG
>CAZRYI010000109.1:0-7082 GCA_964604255.1 uncultured Nitrospirota bacterium | reverse complement strand
TGCAATGTATAAACAGCAGCGTCTACTGGCAGTCTCAGTGTGGCAAGTGGTTTTTTTTGTCGTCCAAAGACAATGAGAGAAATGACAAGGACGACCAGAATGACAGCGACAATGGGTTTTTTAAAGGCCTGAACCTGGGAGGGCATTTCACCGGCTCGTTTGGGAGGCAATCGCGATTTTTTTAAGCAGACTCAGTTGATCAAGGGCCTTGCCTGTTCCGAGAACCACCGTGGTCAAAGGGTTATCCACCGTGATAATCGGGAGGTTGGTTTCCTCACGTACACGGGTATCCAAACCGTGAAGCAAAGCTCCCCCGCCCGCCAAAACAATGCCACGGTCGATAATATCTCCCGCTAATTCGGGCGGGGTATTTTCAAGGGCGATTTTGATGGCATTGATGATGATAGCAATGGGGTCAGCAAGCGCCTCCCGAATCTCGCCGTCTTCAATGACCAGGGTTTTCGGAATGCCGGAAATGAGATCCCTGCCCTTGATCATGAAAGTGCGTTTTTCAGCGAGCGGATAAGCCGATCCGATTTCGACCTTGATCAATTCCGCCATGTGATCACCAATCAGCAGGTTGTATTTCCGTTTGATGTAGCTCACGATGGCCTCGTCCATTTTATCGCCCGCTGTCTTGACCGATTCGGAATAAACGATGCCCGCAAGTGAAATTACGGCGATGTCCGTGGTGCCACCACCGATATCAACCACCATGTTTCCAGAAGGCTCGGCAATGGGTAAACCTGCACCAATGGCCGCTGCGACGGGTTGTTCAATCAGGTAGACTTCCCGTGCCCCGGCCAGATCGGCAGAGTCACGAACGGCACGTTGCTCAACTTGCGTGATTTTAGAGGGAATACCGATAATGACCCTGGGTCGCACAAAAGTGCTGCGGTTATGTGCTTTCCGAATAAAATAACTCAACATTTTTTCGGCGACTTCAAAATCGGCAATCACACCGTTTTTCATGGGGCGGATGGCAACAATGTTGCCCGGCGTTCGACCCAACATGCGTTTGGCCTCTTTTCCGATGGCAACCACATTGCCCGATTTTCGTTCAATGGCAACCACCGAAGGTTCATCAATCACGATGCCTTTACCTCTGGAATAGACCAGGGTATTGGCGGTGCCGAGATCAATGGCCAAATCATTAGAAAACCATCCTAAGATCGTACTTGTAATGCCCATTTGCTTGTTATGTCCCTTCTGTCAGTCGTTTGTTCGATGTAAGATGTAAGTCCTTGATCAAGGACTTACATCTCGCACTTGTGTCCCGGCAAGTTCATCTCCGATGCGTTTTCCCCTCAGGTTGCCAAGCAGCAGCAGGGATTCAAAAGCCAGCAGGCTTAAAGCGAAGAGCCAGCCGATAAAAGGGATTTGCGCCAGAAGAAAGGCGATGCCGAGAGAAATATTACGTATGATGGATTCTTTAAAAGAAATGCCCTCTGTCGATTTCGGGGCGAGGGTTTGAAGGCCGATGAGTTGTTTGCCGATGCTTTTACCATCGGCAAAGCCGTCTGCAAGCAGCAGATAAGAGAGCGCTGCGAGAAAACTGATTTTAAGCGGAACCTGCCCGATTGCAGAAACAATGAGGAGATCTAGAAACTTTGCTATAAATCTGTTAAGACTATTTGCCTTGGGGTAGACCGAGGAAAGCAGTACTTCCTCTTCCTGCCCTCCCTCCTGGGCGATGAGCACAAAAACCTTTCTCTAAGAAACTGACAATCGTGGCTTCCTTTACAGGAAAAAATCGTAGATATTATAATCAGAACGATCTATTTGTTGCAATGGAAAGAGCAGGTATTTTGTGGAAAAGCTTTCGATTATCAGTCCTGTCTACAACGAAGAAAAATATCTGCCCTGTTTTTTTTCTCAGCAAAAAAAAAACGGGGCGAACGAGGTGATCTGCATTGATGGTGGCAGCAGTGATCAAACACTGAAACAACTTAAGTTTTGGGCAGATGCTTCTTTAGATGCCTCTCAAGATGGATGTTCCCGCATTGTGATTTCCTCCGGGAAGGGGAGAGCCCTTCAAATGAATGCGGGAGCAAAACAGGCTAGCGGTGAAATCTTCATTTTCCTTCATGTGGACTCTGCATTGCCAAGTAACGGCATTAGACTGCTTCAAAAGGCAATGGCGGATGCGGAGGTGGTGGGTGGTGCCTTTCTCTTGAAGATTGACAGCACACGTTGGTTTTTAAAATGGATCACTCTGATGGCGAATCTTCGTTCTAAATATTGGGGGCTTCCCTACGGCGATCAAGGCTATTTTGTGCGAAGGACTGTTTTTGAAGACATGGGCGGATATCGGAACATGGCTTTAATGGAAGATGTCGATTTTTTTCGACGGCTCAAAAAAGAAGGTAAAACAGTCTTATTAAAACAGCCCGTACTCACTTCGGCCCGTCGCTGGGAAAAAAAAGGGCTTTATTTGAACAGCTTGCGAAATGCCCTTTTTTTAGCGCTCTACTTTATAGGTTTTTCTCCGAAGCGACTGGGCACTTGGTATTATTCGTCAAATTGAATGAGCACGGTGAATCGTGGCCCTACGCGGGAAATGTTAGATAAATGACGCAAAACACCCGAATCGACCTTCCAGTGACTGGTATGACTTGCGGTGCCTGTTCTGCAAGAGTTGAAAAAGGACTCAAATCTCTGCCACAAGTCAGTGATGCGAGCGTTAATTTCGCCACTGGAAAAGCAAGGGTTCAGATGGCTTCAGACCTAGCACCTTCTGATCAGCTGGATATCCTGCTTCAGAAGGTTCAGCAAATCGGCTACGCGGTAAAATCCGACTCCCTCAGATTCAAGATTGAGGGCATGTCCTGCGCTTCCTGTGTTGCCAAGATCGAAAAATACCTGCAAACAACAATGGGAGTGCTGAAAGCCTCGGTTAATCTTGCAAGCGAAAAAGCCTCAATCACCTACATTCCCACCCTGACGAATGCTGCTGCATTGAGTGCAGTGATTCGCTCCGCCGGATACCAGGGACACAGCGAAACGGAGGGATCTGAGCTTCAGTCGCAACAAAAGGCGCACTCTGAAAAACAGCTCAAACAAAAATTGATTGTTTCGACTGTGCTGACTCTGTTGATTTTTGCCGTCATGCACGGAGGCTCAGTGCTTGTTTTGAGCGCAGAAAACACCCGAATACTACAATTTGTTTTAGCGACTCCGGTTCAATTCTGGGCGGGCCTGCAATTTTATAGAGGTGCTTTTCGTGCGGCCCGCCATCTCAGCTCAGACATGAATACGCTCATTGCTATCGGGACTTCTGCCGCCTATTTTTATAGTCTTGCGGCCACTTTCGCCCCCGATTTTTTTGCATCGGGTGGGATAGCAAGCGATGTTTACTACGACACCGCCGCGGCCATCATCACCCTAATACTGCTGGGCAGACTGCTCGAAAGCGGTGCTAAGAAAAAAACATCCGATGCAATTCAAAAGTTGATGGGGATTCAGGCAAAGACCGCTTGTGTGCTGGATGAACAGGGCAAAGAACAGGCTATTCCGCTTTCGGATGTGGTCGTGGGGCATCGTATCGTCGTTCGGCCCGGAGAAAAAGTGCCGGTGGATGGAGAAATTCTTGAGGGTTATTCCTCGGTAGACGAGTCAATGCTGACAGGCGAAAGCCTGCCGGTCGAAAAAGATGTGGGCGCCCAGGTTGTTGGCGGCACCATGAATCAAACAGGTCGTTTTATTTTTGAAGCGAAGCAGGTTGGCGCGGAGATGGCACTTTCTCAAATTATCCGCCTGGTTGAAGAGGCTCAGGGCAGCAAACCGGCCATTGCAAAACTGGCTGACAAAATCGCCGGTGTTTTTGTTCCCGCTGTCATCATGATAGCGACCCTCTCTTTCATGCTTTGGTTTTGGCTCGGCCCCGAACCGGCACTGACACATGCCCTCTTTGCTGCCGTCGCCGTCCTGATTGTGGCCTGTCCCTGCGCCCTGGGACTGGCAACGCCGACTTCTGTGATGATCGGCATCAGTCGGGGGGCTGAAAGCGGCATCTTGATTCGCAGTGGCGAGGTGTTGCAAGAAGCCCGTCGCATTGATGCCATCATCTTTGATAAAACCGGCACACTCACACACGGCAAACCCGTGCTGACAGACCTAATTTGCCAAACAGATGCCAGTATTCAAAGCGCTCAAACTCCTGATGCCAAAGCCCAGCAAACTGAACAAGACAGCTTGCTCTATTATGCTGCCAGTGCCGAACGGGGTTCAGAACATCCGCTTGCCGAAGCGATAGTCAAAGCGGCGGAGTTGAAGGGTATCACGCTGGCCGATCCTGAAAAATTCCGCTCCGTGCCAGGCAAAGGCGTTCGGGCGATCATCGCAGGCAAGGTGGTGTTGCTAGGAACCGCCCGCTGGTTTGGGGAGAAAAATATTGAGACGGAGGCATTCAAACAATCGGCGGAGCGATTGTCAGAAGCAGGAAAAACCCCGATGTTTGTGGCAATTGATCAAGGCTGCATCGGTGTGATTGCGGTTGCCGATACCGTCAAGGAAGAAGCCAGGGAAGTCGTCAGCACGCTGCATCGCCTCGGTATGAAAGTCATCCTGCTGACAGGTGATCGAAAAAAGACGGCGGAAGCCATCGCGGATTCGGCTGGAATTGCGCAAGTGATCTCCGAGGTGCTGCCAAATGAAAAGGCGGCGGAAGTGGTCAAACTTCAGAAGGAAGGCTATCGGGTGGCAATGGTTGGAGACGGCATTAACGATGCCCCGGCCCTGGCACAGGCTGACATCGGCATGGCAATTGGCACGGGGACGGACATCGCCCTTTCCGCAGCCGACCTGACCCTGGTGGGCGGAAAACTCTGGGGCGTGATTACTGCGTTAAGGCTTTCAAAAGCGACCATCAGCAACATCAAACAAAATCTCTTTTTTGCTTTTATCTACAATATTGTTCTGATTCCCGTCGCTGCCGGAGTGCTTTATCCCTGGTGGGGCATTCAGCTTTCACCCATTTTAGGTGCTGCCGCAATGGGGCTCTCTTCCGTCAGTGTCCTAACAAATGCACTCCGTTTACGCTCCTTCAAAGCGGACGCTCACTAACCAAGCCTCACTTGACCGAATCCGACTTTTTAGGCATAGTCAGCGCCAATGGATGTTGATTTCCGTATAGGTCGCTATAAAAAGATACTCCGACTTCGTTTGATGACGGCATTTGTCTGGGCCATTGGCACCCTCGTTTATACGATGATGGTTTGGCAGTCATCGGAAAAAGGCGTTGTGTTCAATCCTTTTGTGATGCTGATCCCCTCCTCAGTGATGATCGGTTTTGCAGTAAACGCCTTTGAAACAAAATGCCCCAAATGTGATGAAAAATTTTACGGAGATGTCCTGCGATTTCTTTCAGCAAAATCGTGCAGATATTGCGATTATCATGGCAGCTAGCCGAAACTTCATCTATTTCTAACCTCTAAAATAAGGAGAGACCATGTTTATAAAAGTTTCTATCGCATTGATTGTTTTGATTTTTTCACCCAAACTGAGCTTTGCAGATACTTACATCATTGACACCTCGCATACGCATATCGGGTTTTCAATTAAACATCTGGTTATTTCAAATGTGAGAGGACGCTTTAATCAATTTTCCGGCACGATTGAAATAGACAAAGCCGATAATATTAAACAGGTCTCTGTCGAAATCAAATCGGCAAGTATCGACACGCAACATGAAAAACGAGACAAACATTTACGTGGCCCGGACTTTCTCAATGTCGAAAAATATCCCCTGATTACCTTTAACTACAAACGAACGCTGTCGCGAAAAGGAGACAACTACAAGGTCGCTGGAGACTTAAGTCTTCACGGTGTGAGTAAAGAGGTGGTTCTGGACATGACGCTTTCCGGAAAAATCAAAGATCCCTGGGGAAACCATCGAGCCGGCTTAAGTGGCACAGCACAAATCAACCGGAAAGACTTTGACATTGTCTGGAATAAACTACTTGAAACGGGCGGTCTTGTTGTTGGAGATGTCATCAAAATTTCTCTGGAAATTGAAGGAATTTTAAAAAAGTAGCGATGCCGACTGAAAATCAAATTGAGACTTTTATTCGGGCCATTGCCGAGCCGCAATTTAAAGGCCTGTTTAATCCCTGGTCGGAGCGGTCTGAAATGGACTTGAGTCCTGAGGCTGAGTTGATCCGAAGGGAACGCCTGCGCCTTCATTTATCATGTCCCGAGCCAAAAATTTTGTTGATTGGAGAGGCCGCAGGTTATCAGGGCTGCCGTTTTAGCGGCATCCCCTTTACTTCGGAACGACTGCTTCTTGAAGGAAGTATTCCCAGAATATCGGCATTACAGGCACGGATATCCATGCGAAATCGACCCTGGAGCGAACCTTCCGCAACCATCGTCTGGAAAACCCTTCATGCACTCAATTTGGCTGAACACGCTGTTTTGAGCAATGCTGTCCCCTGGCATCCTGAGGGAGAAAGAGGCCCCCTCTCAAACCGCACACCCCGGCGCAACGAACAAGAAGCGGGACGCCCCTATTTAAAACAGTTTCTAGGGCTTTTTCCTGATATTCCCGTTGCGGCACTTGGCAAAACAGCCAGTGCTGCTTTGACTGTTTTGGATGTCCAGCATACCCAGGTTCGCCATCCGGCCTATGGCGGTGCACGTAAATTTAGCGACGGTTTGAGCCGTCTGGTGGGCTGACAAGACTAAGGCTCAGACCCCATTTTCCCCTTTTCGATCTGTCAACTTACATTACACTTCTTAATTCCGCTTTTCTATCAAGGATTTCCTGCCAATTCTTAACGTAACAACCTGTAATTATGGGTGTTTTTGTTGAAGCCTTGCGCTTCTTTGTTCTATGTCCCAAAAAGTAGCTGTCGGAAAACTTAACACTATTTAATGTTTCATAAAAATCAAAGTCGTTGTAGAGGGTTTAGAATCAATGACTTGTGCTTTGGTTTGTTTTTTGCAAAAGAATAAGGCCGTGAGCGATTATTATGAGCAAGTGAATCTATGTTTACTTCATTTAAATCTTATTTTTCATAAAACCGGAGGCCCTTATGCATTTTATTAAGGTGAAAAAAATAATTTCTTTGAGCGCAGTCCTG
>CAZRYI010000108.1:0-7095 GCA_964604255.1 uncultured Nitrospirota bacterium | reverse complement strand
TATCTCTGATGAGCAACTCCGCTTTTGAAGGATTGCTGACAATCAGCGTTGCCAGGCTATTGAGGGTATTAAACAAAAAGTGTGGGTTGATCTGGTGTTGAAGTGCTTCTAACTCTCCCATTAATCGCAATTTTTCCTCTTCTGCGAGTCGGGCTTTTTCTTCCACAAGCCCCATAAAGAGAATCTGATTTCGACAGAGAATATGATCCACATAACCCAATCCAGAAAGGACACCGAGAAAGAGAAGAATGTCGCCGAGCATGTCAAAAGAGAGAAAGGCCAGGAAGCGAGAGCGACCTGGATCATCTTGAGAATGATTGAATCCTGACAAGTAAAACTCTGCTAACTCCTCTATAAAGGTGGTTCCTACCGCTAGCAGCACAAATAACAGAAAACGTTTCCAAATCGGCCATTTCCTGAAGCGGTCTAACAAGAGATAAAAAGGGAGAAGCAGTGGCAACAGTCTAAGTGTGTACTCTAGGATTGCGAGAGGAAAGTTTTGGTAAAAAACGCGAATGAAATCTTGCGGTTTTACCGCCAATATTTCATACCATTGATGATAAAACCCCGAGATAACACCCATGATAACCAGGGAGACCAGAAAGCTCTGACGAGATTTAAATATTCCAGATTGAATGTCTTTATTTTTTAAGCGTTTCATCTTTTGCGGCACACATAACAGTATTCGATGTCGTAATTATACCGATTTATTCGCACAATCCCACTTGAAAAAGCCAAAGAGCACGATATGAGGGTCGAACAACAAAAGCACCCTCTGATCCTCTTTTTTATGCCACCTATCTGATACGTCTTGTCGATTTAAGATTCACCGATTAGGCTTTCATTAACACAGACTTCGGGCGCAAGCCGAGGTTGCATATGCCCATTGACGAGAGGAAATAAATTGGAAGCGACAACAAACATCTCATTCATGATTGCCTTTTCGGCGGGGTTTTTGTCCTTTATCTCGCCTTGTGTTTTGCCCCTGGTGCCTTCTTATGTTTCCTATATTACGGGACTTTCCCTGGATGATCTCAGTGCTGCGAAAGACCTCAAACAAATGCGAGTGATTGCGATCAAAAACTCTCTGCTGTTCATTCTGGGTTTTTCAAGCATCTTCATGTTACTCGGCGCATCGACAACCTATCTCGGACAGTTTTTTTTATCGAAGCAGGAAATTATTCGGCAAATCGGAGGCGTGCTCATCATCCTTTTCGGTCTCTACATCATGGGTCTCTTTAAATTTGCCGTGTTGGCTCGCGATGTCCGGTTTCACTTTAAAAGTAGACCCGCAGGTTATGTGGGGTCTTATCTGATTGGTATTGCCTTTGGTGCAGGCTGGACACCCTGTGTGGGTCCGATTCTCGGGTCAATCCTGATTTATGCCAGTACTTCTGGATCGGTACTCACTGGCATTGAACTGCTGGGTGTTTATTCTTTGGGGCTGGGCCTTCCGCTTTTACTGGCCTCCGTCGGTATCCAATCTTTTCTCGTCTATTTTAAGAAAACGGCCAAATATATGAACTGGATTTCTCGTGCAAGTGGTGCATTTCTTGTTCTGGTGGGCACTTTGATTTTTACCAACTCCCTCACTTATCTGACCTCATATTTCACCGAGGTGGGTTTTGGGTGGGTGATTGGTCAGTAAGAATAGGAAAGTAGAAAAAAAGGGCTCACGATGAAAAAAATATCAGGAAAAACATATTGGTTTGACCTTCCCGTTTCAGATTTTGCGCGTGCCGAGCACTTTTACCACGCATTATTGGATTGGACGTTTTTAAAACTCTCCCTGCCAAACTTACCCGGCTATCGCATGATTGAAGTCAATGGTGAATTGATTGGCGGTTTGAGAAAGGTGGTGCCGGACACCAAACAAGGGGAAGCCCCTGTTCTTTATTTTTGCGTCGATCAACTCAAAGAAAAAACACGTCAGGCACAAACTTTGGGCGCAAAGTTGTCAGGAGAAAAAGTGGCTTTGGGTAAGGGTCGAGGTAGCTTTCAAGGGATTATTGATCTGGACGATAACATCATCGCTTTGTGGGTATTTGAATAAAAAAATTGGGTAGAGGTGTCGAACAATGAAAAGAAAAATAAAAAAACAACTCTTAGGTTTTATCTTAGTTTGGGTGGTATTCATTCTGTCTGCCACATCGGCACCTTTCGCCTTTGCAGGGGCTTTTCCTGGCGGCCCGGCCCTCTCGGAACCGGGTTTGTTTGAGGCAGAACAATATCGGGGCAAAGTCGTTTATCTTGATTTTTGGGCGTCGTGGTGTACGCCCTGCAAAGAGTCTTTTCCCTGGATGCAGCAACTTCATGAAAAATATGAAAGCATGGGACTCAAAGTTGTTACGGTCAATCTGGATAAAAAAAGAGCCTCGGCTGACAAATTTTTAAAAAAATATCCAGCGGATTTTACGGTGCTCTTTGATCCTTCGGGAGCCTTGGCCGATAAATATCAATTGGCGGGTATGCCAATGTCCTACATCATCGACCGGAAGGGCATTGTTCGGTATCGGCATATTGGCTACATCCCTGCGATGCAGGCACTTTATGAACAACAAATTGTCGATTTATTAAAAAAATAGGCTTTTAGAATTTAGGACAATAAGATGAACAATCAGATCAAACACAATACGGGGCTAATACTGCTACTCGCTATTTTAGTCTTTTTCAGCGGTTGTGCGGGTATGGGTGTCAAACCCTGGGAACACGATCTCTTGGCGGAAGAAGCCATGCAAGTCGATCCAAACCCAATTCAGTCTTCATTTGATGACCATATTTATTTCAGCAAAGAAGCATCAAGTGGTGGACGGAGTTATGGAGGCGGGGGCTGTGGCTGTAATTAAAAAAAAGAAACGATTGAAAACCCGCTTGGCTGCGGGAACCCTTGCTTTGCTCGGTGCGACTTCCTCGGCATCTGCGGGTGAATTTGAAGGATGGGAAATTGATACCTCCATTCTTTATTATCAGGAATCTGATAATAGGGTTACGGCCTTCGAACCCGTTTTAAATATACGCAAAGAATTTAAAGGAAATCGCTTTGCCAACTTTAAACTCGTCATTGATTCCCTCACGGGTGCAACGCCTAATGGTGCAAGCCCCAGCAATACTCCGCAAACATTTACCCGTCCTTCAGGCAATGGTAGTTACACGATTGCAGCGGGAGAAACCCCTCTTGATGACAGTTTTCTTGATACGCGTGTTGCCTTAAGTGGATCGTGGACGCAGGATCTTGATCGCCTGACCCGTGCAACGGTTGGAGGCAATCTGTCTGTTGAGTTTGATTTTCGCTCAATCGGTTTAAATGCGTCGCTTTCAAGAGATTTTAATCAACGCAATACCACGCTTTCTTTTGGACTCGCCGGGGAATTTGACACGATTAACCCGGAAGGCGGCATCCCCATTCCCTTGGCTGCGATGCTTCCGGCGGGTCAAGCACCAGCGCGCCAAGGTCAAGATGAATCAAAAACGGTGATTGATGCGATTGTTGGGCTGACCCAGGTCATCAACAGAGAAACATTAATGCAGTTCAACTACGGGCTTTCGCAGTCAAGCGGATATCATAGCGATCCCTTTAAAATATTAAGCCGAGTGGACGGCAACACCGGAGCGACCATTGATTATATCTTCGAAAATAGGCCCGATAGCCGCATGAAACACAGTTTCTACTGGCTAACTCGCTACCATTTCACTCGCGACGTGCTTGGTACGTCCTACCGGTTTTTTATAGATGACTGGGGTATTCTCTCGCATACGCTTGACATGACTTATCGCTGGAAATTGAAGGACAAACATTTTCTGGAGCCGCATCTCCGCTATTACCAACAAACGGAAGCCGATTTCTACCGCGTAGGCGTGAGCAATAACGCACCCTTGCCAAACAAAGCCAGCGCCGATTATCGTCTCGCCGCCTTTACGGCTTACACCGTGGGCTTTAGTTATGGCTGGGATTTTCGAGATGCCTCATCCATTTTAGTGCGATTGGAATACTACATCCAGACTGGCAACAGCAGCCACGATGCGGCGATTGGACTACAAAAAAATCAGGATCTTTTTCCCGATTTACAGGCCACGATACTCCAAATTCAATATTCATTTTGAAACAAGGGATGAATCTTGAAGCAGGATACAAAAAGGTCACTCAAACAGGACCCACTTCCCGCCTATCCTTTGAGCCCGACATCAGTGGTTAAAGCAGCAGATCACTGGGTCGGGCATTTTTCTGCAATGGCCTGTGATTGTGAAATTTTAGTCGATACAGATCAAGAGCATCTCGCAAAAAAAATGCTTAAGTTAGCCGCTGGCGAGGCTTGGCGGATCGAACGAAAATTCAGCCGCTACCGACAAGGTAACATCATTGATCAGATCAATCAGAGCAAGGGAAGAGCTGTTCAAGTTGATGAAGAGACAGCGCAATTGCTCGATTTTTCTCAAGTGTGTTACGAAGTCAGTGAAGGTCTATTTGACATCACATCAGGTGTACTACGCCGTATCTGGAAATTTGATGGCAGTGACAAGCTTCCCACTCAAGAACAAATCGAAGACATCCTGCCATTGATTGGATGGCATAAAGTCTCGTGGTCCCCCTCCATAATCCATGTGCCAGAGGGAATGGAACTTGATCTGGGTGGTATCGGGAAAGAATATGCGGTGGATCGCATCGCAGGCCTGCTTCAAGAGCGATTTGAGATTGCAGTACTTGTCAATCTGGGAGGCGATATTGCGGTGAGTGGAAAAAGGAAAGACAATTTACCTTGGAATATCGGAATAGAGCAAATCAATGCGGAGCAAACAAGTCCAAAAGTCATTCAAGTTCAGCAAGGCGCGGTGGCGACCAGCGGAGACTCAAAACGCTTCTTGCTCAAAGACGGCGTACGTTATAGCCACATCCTAAACCCATTAACAGCTTGGTCCGTAGAAAATGCACCACACTCAGTTACCGTGGCAGCAGGTAGCTGTATCGAAGCCGGGTTGTTTTCTACCCTGGCCATGTTGCAGGGAGCACGAGCTGAATCCTTTTTAAACGAGGAGGAGCTTCGTTCTTGGTGTAAACGGGATAGAAAGAAAAAGCCTATTTTTTTCTAAACGTTCAGCTTCAGTTCAGCTTGCATCAATATCATCGTAATCATTGCGAAGTTGGATTCGCTGTCATGGCGATGATTTTTTGAAGCCCAGAAAGCACAAATGAACGAAAAAATAAGTGAGAGGTGTGAAATGAAAAAACGAACAAGAGAAAATATGTTGATTGGTAGTTTCAGTGCATTTGGATTGATTCTATTTTTCGGCTTCCCAATTCTGGGTTTTGGAGAAATTGGGGATATCTTACGTGGAGAAACCTTGTTCGATAAAAACTGTGTCGTCTGTCATGGTACAAATGCCAAAGGCAATGGACCACTTGCCGTCACGCTTCCGACACAACCTGCAAACCTGACAGATTGTCGTCTCACAGGAGAAGATCCAGTTGAAGTGCTTGAAGGCATCATTCGGCATGGCGGATCTTATACCGGGCTTTCGACGGTCATGCCTGCCTGGGGGAAGAAACTGAGTGATCGAGATATTTCAGATATCGCAGCCTTTGTGAAAACCCTTTGTACAGATAAAGAGTGGATCACCGGGGATCTTAATTTCCCCAGGCCCTTGATCACGGGAAAAGCTTTTCCTGAGCAAGAACTCATTGTAGGCGGAAAGTTTTCTCAGGGTGATCAAAATCAGTCTTCTCAAAGCATTGACCTTGAATATCGCATTGATGGATTAACGAATATTGAAGTGAGTACGGGGGCAGTCAGAATGGATCCCCGAAATGAATCGGCATATTCGGGACTTTCAGATAGCAGCATCTCTGTTCGACGAGTGCTGGTTTTTGACTATGCTCAAAACTATCTTGTTGCTGCGTCCTTGAAACTTCAATTTCCGACTGGCGACGAAGATCGCGGTCTTGGATCGGGAGAGCACATCTGGCAGCCCGGTATTCGAGCCGGTTGGCGGCACGGCCAGATTGTGACTCAGGTGGATACTCGAGTCATCATTCCAGCTGCGAGTTCCGATCAAAATACAAAATTACGCTACAACCTTGCGCTCGGATACATGATAGAACCCGACCCTCGTCTTGAAATCACACCTATGATCGAGTTCATCAATCAAACCCGCATGAACGGCCCCAATAAGGGGGATACTTTAAGCAGCCTCGTGCCACTCATTCGGATTAAATGGCTTCAATATAGTGCCGGGTTTGGGGCGCAAGTGCCCATTTCCAGAAGAAAAGATTTTGATGTCAGGGCCTTGTTTGATCTGACCTACGAATATGTCGTGTTCTGAGGGAGGACAATCGGTTCTTTTGTTGAGACAATGTAGAAAAAATAACGGTTTGAGAACTGCAAATAAGAGAGCTTGCCTGACGAATACACTTCATGACTTAATCAGAGCTTCTCTTGGCCGCTTCTTGACAAAACCTCCGTTGATTTCTAGAATGGTAGGCAAATGACTACTTCACTAACAAAAAGACAAGGAGAGGTGTTGGAGATGATTTCTACTACTGTAAAAAATCAGGGCTATCCCCCGTCGCTTCGGGAGATTGCTGGCTATTTTGAGATGGTGGGCACACGAGCTGTTGAGAAACACTTGATTGCTCTTGAGAAAAAAGGCTTCATCCGTCGTGGAAAAGGAGCACGGGCGATAGAGGTCATCGGCCAATCTTCTGGCCGGGCGATTCCAATTCTGGGGCGGGTGGCTGCAGGTGTTCCCATCCTTGCCGAAGAACATCTGCTCGGTCATCTCATGCTTGATCCAAGGGTTGCCCGTTTCGAAGATGTCTTCCTATTAAAAGTACAGGGCGAAAGTATGAAAGATGCTGGTATTTTAGATGGAGACCTCGTCTTGGTTAAACCTCAAGCGGATGCCGAAACAGGGGAGACGGTGGTGGCTATGATTGAGGGCGAGGCAACAGTGAAGCGGCTGGTCAAACGAGCGGGAGAAGTTATTTTACAACCGGAGAATCCGGCATTTTCTCCGATTATCATTACTGGAGAAGATGCGGAGTTGAAGATTATCGGAAAGGTTATTGCACTTTTTCGCTTAAATGTCTGAGTCAGATGCTAA
>CAZRYI010000107.1:0-7106 GCA_964604255.1 uncultured Nitrospirota bacterium | reverse complement strand
AAAATATAGCCGCCGGGAATGGCAAAAGCATTCAGCTGGTTTTGCTGAACCACAAAAAAATGGTAGCGCTCAGGATCTTCACCAATGGCCTCAACAATCTCTCTGCCAACCTCATTGATCAGAGCGACGACTTCGGGATCTTTCACAAAAGTAAATTCTTTGAGGGCTGTTTTGATGAAGGATTTGCCAAGCTCCTTGGCATGATCCTGAACTGGAGGGGGAGAAGGATCAGAATCAGGATGGTTTTGGGACTCTTTTTTAGGCGGACTTGCGGCACAGCCGACTAAAATAAAAAAGGCGATGATCGCAAGCAGAGGGCGTAACATCAGGCATCTCATTTCGATTTGAATTCGACATAATTATCATGCCTTCCTGAAAAAATGTCAAAACAAAAAAAGGCCGGAAAATACCGGCCTTTTTTTGTAAACACTTTAAGAAAGCTCTGATCCAGTCTGGCTCAGTGAGAATGACCCTGATCGCCATGCGAGTGTTCGTGTCCGTGGTCATGACTGTGATCATGCCCATGTCCGTGAGAATGATCGTGCTCGTGTCCGGGGCCATGATCATGTCCATGAATTTCCGGGATATCGTGGAAAGGGTCATAAGTGGTATCCAAACCTTTACCGACGGTCACTTCAATGCGAACCACGCCTTTCACATTTGCACACTCATTGTCACCGCTGGGAATAGCGAGTCGGGTGGGGCCCCCTTTTGAAACAGGCAGCGGCAGCCCTTCTCTCTGATAAATAAGAATGCCTTTTTCAATGGCATCCGCAAGAGACAAGCTCGCGGCAAACTTACCATCCTCCGAATGAAATGTCGCATAATCAGAACCGCTAATCGGCTTGGCCGAATTCAAAATGGCTTTCAGGCGCACACCGGAGCCAACCATGCCCGCAACCAACTTGCCGACATCCGCAACTTGATCTGCTTCAGGCAGTGCAAGCAATCGGTCATAAGCCCATGTTTCTTCGTTTTCAACCGCACCATCCACCTTTAAAAATTCGCTTGATTCTTCTGACATGATTATCCCCCTACAATATTATTTCGCCATTTAATTGTAGAGAAGTCTACCAGAGGGGACAAGAGAGGTCAAGAAAACGAAGCCCCCCACAAAACCGATAAAACCCCTGTGATATCAGCATTATACCGACTTTTTCAGCCCCATCACATCGGGCCGATTTGCTTGCATTTTCTCCCCCTGAATGCTATTGTCTTCGGGTTTTATTTTGAGCAAAAATCTATTTAAGGGAGTGACACTGTGATTAAGTTAATTAGGGAAGGGGCGATGGGCAGCCCCTGGTTTTTCCGAATCATCATGTTAGGCATCGCCGCTGTTTTCGCCGTTTCAATGGGATGGTGGGGCTTCAGTGAAGACGAACGGATTGAAGCCAATGCCGTCGCAACCATTGGGGAGGTTTCTATTTCCTCAGAGGACTACCAGCGCGCCTACCGGAGAATTTCCAAGTTCTACCGAGAACTCTTCCAGGATAAATACGATGATGAAAAAGTGCGCGGACAAGTCATTGACGAACTGGTTGATCGTAAACTCTGGGTACAGGAAGCCGGTCGCATGGGCATTGCCGTCAGCGATGCCCATTTTAAGGCATCCGTCCTCAGCGCAGGCGCCTTCCAGCGAGAGGGTGCATTTGACTCCGAACTTTACAAACGCTTCTTATCCTTTGAAAGACTCAGCGCAAAAAAATTTGAAACAACACAAAAAGAAGCGCTCTTAGTCGAAAAAGTCAAACAAATCGTCAAAGATGGTGTTGCCTTAACCCCCATCGAAATCAGTAATGCAGAAACGGGTGACCCTGGGACGATTGACATCGAAAGAGAAATTGAAAGCCGACTGGCCCAAAAACAAGAGCGTGCCGTCAGATCCTACCTGCTCTCCCTGCGAGCGAAAGCCGACATTCAAATCAAACAAGAACTGCTTTAATTCTTCCATCCTCATCCTCCCTGCGGTTAAATCAAGCGCAGGGAGGATGCACTCCCCACAACACACACAATAAATCCACAACTTGTCTACTCCGACCTTGCTGGCCGGGGCTTTATATGCTACAAAAATAGAGTAGGCTGTTCAGGAAGTTCCAATTCATTCCAATGTCAACGACCACTTCGGGAGGACAAAAAATGAGCATGGCCAACACCAGTCGTAGTGTCACCTTGCGGCTTCAGTTTCCAAATAAAATTGGAATGCTTGGCAGGATTACTTCTGCAATCGGACAGACCGGCGGGGATATTTCAGCAATCGACATCGCCAATGCAGACAGCGGAATGATCCTGCGTGACATCACGATCAAAACAATGGGGGCCTCTCACCTCAAGGAAATCGAAAAAGCCATTGCAGGGATTCCCGATGTCGAACTGGTTCATCTTTCCGACCGAACCTTTTTACTGCATCTCGGCGGAAAGATAGAAGTCTGCAACAAAATACCCCTCACCACACGCGATGATCTTTCCCGCGTTTACACCCCTGGAGTTGCGCGTGTCTGCATGGCAATTTACGAAGATAAAAACAAAGCCTTTGCACTGACCATCAAAAAAAACAGCGTGCTGATTGTCAGCGACGGATCGGCGGTGCTTGGCTTGGGCAATATCGGGCCGGAAGCGGCCATGCCGGTCATGGAAGGCAAAGCCATGCTTTTTAAGGAATTCGGAAAAATAGATGCCTATCCGATCTGCCTTCAAACCCAGAAAACAGAGGAAATCATTGAAACCATTGAACGCATTTCGCCGGGATTTGGCGGCATCAACCTGGAAGATATTTCTTCACCGAGATGTTTTGAGGTCGAAGCGCGCTTAAAAGAAAGTCTGAGCATCCCCGTTTTTCACGATGATCAACATGGCACTGCGGTGGTGGTGCTCGCTGCCCTGCTCAATGCCCTAAAAGTCATCGGTAAAAACATGTCCGACCTAAAGATTGTGATTAGCGGCGTCGGTGCCGCCGGTATTGCCATTGCCGACATTCTGATTGCTTCTGGGGTTAAAAACATCCTGGGTTGCGACCGAAACGGCATTGTTTACGATGGCAGAGCAGCAGGTATGAATCCCATGAAGATCCGCTTTGCAAACAAAACCAATGCAAACAAAGAAAGCGGGGACTTGGAAACAGCGCTAAAAAATGCCGATGTTTTTATCGGCGTTTCCTCCGCAGGTGTTTTAAAAGCAGAATGGTTAAAGAAGATGGCGGACGATCCCATTGTTTTTGCTCTAGCCAATCCCACGCCTGAGATCATGCCGGAAGAAGCAGCAGGGATTGTGCGTATCATGGCAACAGGGCGTTCGGACTATCCCAATCAAATCAACAATGTCCTGGTTTTTCCCGGCATGTTTCGTGGTG
This sequence comes from uncultured Nitrospirota bacterium, assembly GCA_964604255.1. Taxonomy (GTDB): domain Bacteria; phylum Nitrospirota; class Nitrospiria; order SBBL01; family JAADHI01; genus JAJDBU01. The sequence continues at coordinate 3,760 of CAZRYI010000107.1, read as the reverse complement.
CACTCGACGTGCGGGCCTCCGAAATCAACACGACAATGAATCTGGCTGCCGCAGGGGCCATTGCCTCAATCATTCCAGAAGCAGAGCTTTCAGAAGACTACATCATTCCAGGTGTTTTTAATCAGCGCGTTGCAAAAGTAGTCGCGCACGATGTGGGCGAAGCGGCAATGGAAAGTGGTGTCGCAAGACGCGAAAAAAAGGCAGGTCAGCGCCGTTTAGGCTAGCATTTGCTGATTAAAACAACTCTGATTAAGTTTCCAGTGCTTCAATTTCTTTTTTGGCTTCCAGTACCCGCAAATCATCCGGCGCAAGGGCGGGGTCTGAAATAAAGTCGCGAAAGGCATTGGCAGCCTCCACAAATCGCCCGACTTTTTTATAGGACAAACCCAGATAATAATAACCGATGCTCCCCTTTGCCCGAGGCCCGAGCTGCTTGAGCGCCGCTTCTAACTTTTGCGCCGCCTCCGGATAATATCCGGCCAAAAAGATACCCGTGCCGCTATGCAGTTCATTCAGCGGGTTGAGCACGACACGTTCAAAAAGCATCGCCATGCGTTCTTCTTCTGGAATTTGCACACCCACCTTGCGCCGCCACATCACATCGCGCCAGTAAGGCAGGGCCTTAAATTCTTTGGGCCTTGTTTCCAATGTTCTACGCCAGGCGTTGAGACCCTCAATGAAATGACCCAGTGCCAGCTTTGCATCCTTCTCCAGGCCCAATTGCTGATACACAAGATTTTGATAATAATAAACAAAGGGTTCTGAAAAACGTTCACCGACCAGGAGAGCCTCAATGGCCGAGAGTGGCTTCCCTCGAAAATAATAATCCAAACCTTTGTAATAGGAAGCCCTGAGATGAAGTCGACCTCTCTTCTTGATCTGCTCAAGCAATGGACTGGCCTTTTTAAAAGCCCCTTGGGATTGATAAAGCTTTGCAAGCAAGAGAAGGCTTTCCTGATGTGTCGCTTCGATTTCTAAGGCGTCCTGCCAGGCCTTTTTTGCCCCTGTGCGATCCCCCTCGCTTAATAAGGCGCGACCCCAGAGCATCTCACCCTCTGCGCTTTTGTTGAGTCGCTCTCCGCGTTGCAGCATTTCACTGGCTTGCCGTGCTTTGTTGTGCCGCAAATAGCCCTTGGCCATCGCATAATAGCCTTTGGCGCGAAGACTGTTCGGCGCATCGACTGCAAAGAGATAATTCCCTCCCATGATCGCAGCCCCTTTCATTTCCGTGATTTGAATGCTGCTCGCCTGCTCAGAAGACGAGGGGGGATTTTGTAGGCTCACGCGCCTTAAGTCATCGGTGTTCAACGCGGCATCGCCGACATAGCGTTCAATCTCTCCCGGTCCAAGCAGTAAATGGGTCCAAAGATCAAAAACCGAATGCACTTCGGCCCGCGCCAGATCTTTGGCAACCGCAGGGTCTTTCATGCGAGCTGTGATTGTTTCACGATCCACTTCAAAAGCATCTTCAGAACCCAGCAAGATCAAAGTATCCGCATCCGCTTGAAAGATCATCACAAAGGGAAAGGCTGAATGGAAGGTCTTAATCAGCGACTTTAAGTCCGCCGAGGCCATGCCATCAAAAGGCAGCCATTGTGCGTAGATGCCACCTCGATCCAGGTGAGTCTTGGCAAGACTGAAAAATTCCTGAGTGAATAGTTGCGCCGATTCACTGCCTCCGAAGCGACTGGGTTTCGACACAATCACATCGTAAAGATCATCCTGAAGCATCAGGATATTTCTGGCATCGTCTTCAACAAGGCGGACACGAGGATCGTCCAGGATTTTATTGCTGAATGCGTCAAAATAAACAGAGGCCGCAATAACCGCAGGTGCCATTTCAAAAATCGTCAATTTAGAAACTGGATGCGCTGCCATTGCACCCGCAATCATCCCGCTGCCGTGACCGATGAGCATGACATCCTGAGCCGGTTGCGGCACGAGCAGCATCGGCAGGTGCGCGACAAGACGCTGCATTTTCATCTCGCTGCCCGTTGAGTCCTGTACCTGTCCGTCAATCAGCAAGGTCAAATGGGCCTCTTTTGAGAGCGTTTGATGTTGAACAACGGTGACTGCTGCGGACAAGCCCTCTTCATAATAAAGATGTTTGTGAGCCGCGTTTTGACCACTAGCATCGCTGGACATCATCGGCAGGTGCCAGGGAGGCGATGCCGCAGCCATAATAACCAAGAAGGCAAAGATCCCGCCCGTGGCCCAGACAGGGGCTTCTTTATTTGTTGCAGCCGCCTGTATTTCAGAAGTTTCATCTGACACAAAAAATATCAGGATAAGACACAAGAGGGCGTTGATCGTCATGGCGATGTGCAGGCTGAACTGAAGGCCGAAGTTCGGCAGCAGGAAGAAGATAACAGTGACGGCACCCACGATCATTCCAAACAAATTGAATTCAACGGCTCGGCCAACAATTGCGCCGGGTGACTGCTGATGGTCTTCATTTTTTGAAGTCAGCAGGTGGATGAGCAAAGGAAATATCCCACCCATGAGCATTGTTGGCACAAAGATCAAAGCAGCGGAGAGGATCAATTCTGAAACCCCGGTAATCTGAAAAACGGTCAATAGCTTTGCAGAAAGACCCGGAAGCAGGGGAACAACAAATTCTCCCGCAAAAGCGGAAAAGGCAATGCCTGCTTGCAAGAGCGCAAACAGCCATAAGGGTTTTTTAAAGTGTTTTAAAAACAGAGAAAAAACGAAGCTGCCGATGGCAAGCCCCAGCAGGGCAGTCGCTAAAATCGTCGCATTTGTTTCAAGCGTGGCAGCCAGAACGCCGTTCAAAATCCGCGTCCAAACCACCAGATAGATCGTCGCACAAAATCCGGAAATCGCAAAAACAGACAACAAAATAGTTCTTTTTCTGGCTTCGACTTTTGCGAGCAGTGCCTGTGCAGCCTGTTTCAGTTTGCCTGCTTTTTTGTCCGCTTTCGACGCTACGGACTCTTTATTTTCCGGCAGAGAAAGCACTTCAGTGCCAGCAACTTTTTTACTCAGAAAATAAGCAAGCAGCGCAATCAGGGCACTCAAGCCCGCTGCAATGAAAGTCGATTTTTGAAGGCCAAGCCCCGGCAGCAAATAAAACCCGAGCGCCAGCACAGCCACAGCGGCCCCGCTGAAATTGAAGGCATAAAGCAAGGCAATGCGCTTTCCGACATCTACTCTATTTTTAAAAACTTGCGCCACAACAGGAAAGCTGCCCCCCATCAAAGCAGTCGGCAGGAGGAGCATCAACACTGCAAGCAGAAAACGAAGCAAGTTTAATGTGACAAAACCGGCATCAAAGAAGCCCGCGAGCCCCTGGTAAATCGGAACAAGAGTGGAAAAAAGAAAGGGTGTTAAGCAGGCATAAATGGCGATGCCAAATGCAAGACCGGCAAAAACCAAGAGTGGGTTTTTATAGCCACCAGTTCGTCGGCCAAAGAAACAAGCACCAAAAGCCAGTCCCCCCATAAAAGCGGTGAACAAGCTAATAGTGGTCAACATCGATGCCCCGAGAACCAACATCAGTTCTCGCATCCAAAGCATCTGATAGATGAGAACCGTAAAACCGGAGCAGAAAAAAAGTATTGAAATGAAGGCAAACATGGACGCGCATTTTAGAGGAATTGCGGATCGGCGTCAAAATGAATTGTATATATTTTTATAGAGATAAAATTCAACCCGAACTTCATCCGTGTTTCCTGAAGCGACTATGAAGCTTTCACGACAGAGCGACAAAAACTTGACACATTTGAGATGAGCGGCTAAG
>CAZRYI010000106.1:0-7134 GCA_964604255.1 uncultured Nitrospirota bacterium | reverse complement strand
CACCCTTCGGACCCTTGACGTGAACGGTGTCTGAGTCAATCATGAGTTCGACACCACTTGGAATTTTTATTTTCTTTAGACCTACGCGCGACATGACTTAAGAACCCTCACCAAACATAGCAGAGGATTTCTCCCCCTAAGTTTTCTCTTCGAGATTTCCGATCCGTCATAATGCCCTTGGAAGTGGACAAAATGGCAACACCGAGACCTCTTTTTACATAAGGGATAGCGTCAGACCCGACGTAAACCCGCCGACCCGGCTTACTGATACGCTTTAACTCTGTAATAACAGGTTCTTCTTCCCGAGTGTATTTCAGTACGACTTTAATTTCACCTAAACCAGAATCACCAAGCTCTTTATAGCCGCGGATAAAACCTTCATCCAGCAATATTCGGGCGATTTCTCTTTTTATTTTCGAGAAAGGAATATAGACATTTGCATACTTCCTCATTTTCGCGTTACGTATCCGCGTCAACATATCTGAAATTGGATCTGTCATTCTAAGCTCCAGTCCTTCCGAAAACCATCAACACAATTACTTACTCCCTACTCCAGTTCAAACGACAAGCAAAGGAACCAGCTACCAGCTTGATTTTGTTACCCCTGGAATATCTCCACGAAGGCCAAGCAATCGAAAGCAGATGCGGCAAAGGGCAAATTTACGGATAAATCCACGCACACGACCACAAGACTGACATCGACTATACTTTCGGACCGGAAATTTTGGTTCGCGATTTGTTTTTGCTATAAGTGCTTTTCTTGCCAATGTGCTTCCCTCTACTTATCCCCTTTGAACGGAAAGCCAAGACACTTCAAAAGCGCTCGCCCTTCTTCATCGGTATTCGCGGATGTAACAATAACAATGTCCATCCCATGAATTTCAGCGACTTCGTCGTAATTGATCTCTGGAAAAATAAGTTGTTCTTTAATGCCTAGCGCATAATTACCATGTCCGTCGAATGATTTAGGAGAAAACCCCCTAAAATCTCTAATTCTTGGCAAGGAGGCATGGAAGAGACGATCCAAGAATTCAAACATTCTCTTACGACGAAGCGTCACCGAACACCCAACCGCAACACCCTGCCGAAGCTTGAAGCCTGCGATAGACTTTTTTGCCTTTCGAATGACTGGTTTTTGGCCACTAATTAACGCAAGTTCTTTAACGGCGGCATCAAGCAATTTTGAATTTGACATAGCGGCACCCATACCAACATTGAGAACAACTTTCTCTAATTTTGGCACCTGCATTCTATTTTCATATCCAAAGGACTTAAACATTTCAGGAACTGCCTTTGAAAGGTATTGTTCCTTTAATCCTAAAATTATATTCTCTTTTGCCATTCCAACAACTTCCCTGGTCTTAAACCGATTAAATGAGAGCTTTCCTGTTTATGCTTCTTTATCAAGGGCATCACCGCAATGCTTGCATATTCTCAGCTTTTTCCCATCGGGTAACAGTTTCTTTCCGATGCGAGTTGTTTTACTGCAGCTTCGACAAACAAGCATCAAGTTCGAAAGATGAATGCGACCTTCTCGCTCAACGATGCCACCTTTTTCCTGGCCTTGAGTGGGCTTGGTCGCCCTTTTTACCATATTTAAACTTTCAACAAAAGCAGCTTGTTTCTCAAGAACGACATTTAAGATCTCGCCCTGTTTTCCTCTTTCTTTTCCGGCGATGACTCGAACAAGGTCACCTTTACGAATCCTTGTTCTTGCTGACTGTTGCTTCACGCTTTTCCCTTTCTATATCACTTCAGGTGCTAAAGAAATGATCTTTGTAAACTTCTTCCACCGAAGCTCTCTGGCAACAGGGCCAAAGATACGCGTACCAATCGGCTCTCCCTGGGCGTTAATTAAGACAGCAGCATTCCGGTCGAATTTAATATAAGAACCGTCCCCTCGACGCACTTCTTTAGTCGTTCTAACAATCACGGCCTTAACGATGGATCCTTTTTTAACGTTGCCTTGCGGGATTGCCACTTTGACAGTTGCCGTGACAATATCTCCAAGACTGGCATATCTTCTCCCTGTACCCCCATCAACATGGAAGCACATGACTTTTTTTGCGCCAGAATTATCCGCAACATCAAGCATTGTTTGCATCTGTACCATAAACGCCCCTATTGCTTCGCGGCGATAGATTCGCCGGCAGCATTTAATATTTCCAAAACAACCCATCGTTTGTCCGCACTAATGGGCCTTGACTCGATGAGCTTAACTTTATCCCCAACGGTACAGGCATTTTTTTCATCGTGGGCTTTCAATTTATGCGTCTTCTTAAGATACTTTTTATATCTCGGGTGCATCACAGTGCGATCAATCGCAACTACGACGGTTTTATCCATCTTGTCACTAAGGACACGGCCTACATATTCTTTTCGCTTTTTCATCAATTTACTTTCCAGACAGGGTGATTGCGATCCGTTAAAGCCTAAGACCGCTCTAAATTCGTATATCCTAGGCTTCGGACTCGCTGCCCTTCATTTCCACAAAAGTGAGGACTCTAGCAATTTCCCGACGCACTTCTTTAAAGCGATTTGGATTTTCAATATGGCCCGTGGCGGCCTGGAAACGGAGGTTAAATAATTCCTTGCGAAGAGTTTTTTCCTTTTCCAGCAACTCGCTTAAAGCTTCTTCTTTTAAAATCGTTGATTTCATCTACAAATCACTCCTTGAAACAAATCTTGTCGCCAAGGGCAGTTTGTGAGCGGCGAGCCTAAAAGCCTCTTTCGCAACTTCAGGTTCGACACCGTCCATTTCATATAAAATACGTCCAGGCTTAACAACAGCTACCCAGTACTCAGGAGCACCTTTACCTTTACCCATTCTTGTTTCTGCAGGCTTTTTTGTAATCGGCTTATCAGGAAAAATGCGAATCCATATTTTTCCACCTCGTTTGATATAGCGCGTCATCGCAACTCTAGCTGCTTCAATTTGGCGTGCACTGACCCAGCAAGGCTCCATTGCTTTCAGCCCATATTCTCCAAAGCTAAGAGAAGAACCGCGATAGGCCTTTCCGGTCATTCGGCCCTTCATCATTTTTCTAAATTTTACTTTTTTTGGTAAGAGCATTATTTCCTCCAGCCGGCTGAATCGTTCCGACTTTTTTCCTGATCTGCTCCAGGAAGCACTTCACCGTGATAGATCCAAACTTTCACACCGATCTGCCCCATAGTTGTCTTGGATTCGGCCAAACCATAATCGATATTGGCACGGAGCGTATGAAGAGGAACGCGACCCTCACGGTACCACTCGGCACGCGCGATTTCTGCCCCGCCCAGTCGACCGGAACAATGCACCTTAATCCCCAAGCCACCCAAACGCATTGTCGATGCAACCGCTTTTTTCATGGCCCGACGGTAAGCGACTCGTCTTTCCAACTGAGAGGCAATATTTTCGGCAACCAATTGAGCAACTAATTCTGGCTTTTTAATTTCCCGGATATTGATATAGATTTGGCTTTCGGTCATTTTGGCTAAATCGACCTTTAACTTATCGACCTCTGTTCCTTTTCGACCAATAATAATGCCAGGGCGCGCAGTATGAAGTGCAATCGTAAGCTGGTTTCCAGACCGCTCTATCTCAATTTGAGAAACCCCGGCATGATATAAGCGCTTTTTCACCATCGCACGAATTTTTAAATCTTCATGCAGTTGCTTGGCGTAATCCTTCTCGGCATACCACCTTGAATTCCAAGTTTTAATGTAACCCAGTCGAAAACCAAAGGGATGAACTTTCTGCCCCACTATTGCCCCCTGCCTATCCCCACCAATTGGTGCAAACCAAATTCAAGTCGATCTAAAGTCATTGTCCATATCATTATGCTTATATTCCCTAGTCGTTCGCAGACAAAACGAGTGTAATGTGACTTGTCCGTTTTAAAATCGTATTTGCGCGGCCCATGGCCCGAGGACGCATTCGCTTCATTGTCGGGCCTTCATCTACAAATGCCCGCGATATTTTAAGCGTATCAACATCCCCCATATCTTTCTGCGCGGCGTTTGCGACAGCAGATTTGAGTATCTTCTGGATAACTTCGGCAGCAGCCCTCGGCGTAAACCGCAAAACTGTCATCGCCTCTTCGGCATTCTTACCTCGGATCAGATCGATAACCAAGCGCGCCTTCCTGGGTGTCACACGAATATATCTTAGCTTTGCTTTTGCTTCCATCGTCAGAGTCTCTTAAATTACGGCTGCTTTCGCTTACCTAAATTTCGCACCTTTTTCGGTTTTTCCGCCGACATGGCCTTTAAATGTGCGTGTCGGTGAGAATTCACCCGTTTTGTGCCCAACCATATTTTCCGTGATATAAACCGGAATAAATTTTCGACCATTATGAATGGCCAAAGTATGTCCAATCATGTCAGGCGTAATTGTTGAGCGTCGCGACCAAGTCTTGATGATGCGCATGTCGTTTGTTGAGTTCATCTTTGCGACCTTCTCGGAGAGATGATCATCCACAAAAGGTCCCTTTTTTATTGATCTAGCCATTCGAGTCCCTGCCTACCTAATCAGATGAATTATTTCTTTCTTCTCCGTACGATGTACTTATCACTCTGAGTTTTTCTCCGTGTCTTAAAGCCCTTTGCAAGCTGCCCCCAAGGTGAAACTGGATGGGGATTTCCCTGCCCGGACTTACCTTCACCCCCACCATGTGGATGGTCAACGGGATTCATGACGGTTCCTCGAACATGCGGACGGCGTCCAAGCCAGCGGCGCCTTCCTGCTTTACCATAGGAGACATTTTCGTGATCAATATTTCCAACCTGACCCAGCGTTGCCATACACTCAGAACGGATCAAACGCACTTCAGTAGAAGTCAAACGCACGTGCGCCCAAGCGCCCTCTTTTGCCATAAGTTGAGCCGACGTACCTGCACTTCGAGAAAGCTGACCACCCTTGCCTTTTTTTAATTCAATGTTATGAATTGTGCTTCCAAGAGGAATGTTAGTCAGAGGCAAGGCACAACCCACCTTAATTTCAGACTGAGGACCAGACATCACCTTATCGCCCACCGCTTGACCTTCTGCGGCAAGGATATACCTTTTTTCACCATCAGCATAAAAAAGGAGCGCGATTCTTGCGGATCGGTTGGGATCATATTCAATTGCTGCCACGGTCGCGGGAATATCCCACTTATCTCGTTTAAAATCAATCACCCGATAAGCACGTTTGTGACCGCCCCCCCGATGCCGACTAGTCATCTTTCCACGATTATTCCGACCACCTGAAGAATGAAGCGGACGGATCAGTCTTTTTTCTGGCTTTGACTTTGTGATCTCGTCAAAGGTCATACCGGTAGAAGCACGACGACCGGGAGAAGTTGGCTTATGTTTCTTAATACCCATGATTAAAACTCACTTCTAATTCTAGTTGGACTCATCAAACATCAAAAAAAGATCAAACCTCAAAAAAATCAATCTTTTCACCTTCTTCAAGGGTGACAATCGCCTTTTTCCAATCGGCTCGTTTCCCAACAAAACGATTTAGTCGTTTTGTTTTGCCAATCATATTCAGCACATTGACGCTTTTCACTTTAACATTCAATGTCTCTTCGACCGCCTGACGAATGGACTTCCGGTTAGCATCTCGTCGCACCACGAAACAGACCTTGTTTTGGTCTTCTCGGAGCGAGGTACTCTTTTCAGTCATCAAGGGACGAATAATTAAGTCGTGTGGATTCAAGATTTCCCCCAAACTTCCGCTAAGCGCACGACATCTCTTTGAGAAATCAATAGTTTTTCAGCGCGGATCAAACCGTAAACATTCAAATGACGGAGCTCAACAACCGTTACATAAGGCAGGTTTCTTGTGACACGATCAAAATCTTCCTCGATTTGGCTCACAGCAATCAATACATTTTTCTTCAGTTCAAGTGTCTGAAGTAGGTGCGCCATGGAACGGGTCTTCGTTTCCGAAATCGTCCACTCCTCTAAAACGACGAGCTGCCCCTCACTCACAACCGAAGAAAGCGCAGAATAGAGCGCTTTTCTTGCTTTTTTCTTAGGCATTGAATAGGCATAAGAACGTGGCGTTGGCCCGAAGGTCGTGCCACCACCCCTCCAAAGAGGAGAGCGATTTGAACCCGCACGAGCTCGACCGGTTCCTTTTTGCCGCCAAGGCTTTTTCCCACCCCCGCGAACAAAACCCTTCGTTTTCGTCGCCGCTGTCCCCTGACGCATGGATGCGAGCTGCATCCGAACAACTTCATGTATTAGCGAAGGAGAAACGGCTGCACCAAAGATCTGATCATCCAAAGCGATTGACCCAGTCTTTTCATTATGTTGATTTACTACTTCTATTTCAGGCATTAGCTCACTCAATTCCCAGTTGAACTTACTTCTTAATTGATTTCCTTACTACGACCAAACCCTTCGTTCCACCAGGAATAGCCCCTTTGATGAGTACGATATTTTGCTCTGGACGCACTTCAATTACTTCCAGGTTCTGAGTTGTCACAGGCTTGTTGCCCATCTGCCCCGGCATCGCTTTGTTTTTCCAAACCCGCGAAGGCGTCGCACTGTTACCGATCGAACCAGGGGCACGATGAAAATGAGAACCGTGACTTGCAGGCCCACCAGAGAAATTATGGCGCTTCATCACCCCCTGAAAACCCTTTCCCCTTGAAACACCAGACACATCAACAAATTCGCCTTTTTTAAAAAGCTCAGAAGTCACAACCTGTCCAACGGAAAGATCTCCGTTATCCGCCTTGAACTCCCTAAGAAATCTAGCAGGAGATAAAGAGGCTTTTTTATAGTGACCAAGAATCGGCTTCGTCACGCGATGTTCTTTTACTTCACTGAAAGAGAGCTGAACAGAATCATAGCCATCACTCTCTTCAGTCTTCACTTGAACCACTTTACAAGGACCAAGTTCCAATAAAGTCACAGGAATGAGCTTTCCTGTCTCCGAAAAGACTTGCGTCATTCCGAGTTTATATCCCATCAAACCATCAAGCATTTCAAACACCGTCCCTATAATTTAATCTCGACATTCACACCTGCCGAAAGATTCAACTTCATCAGGGCATCAACCGTATCGGGCGTCGGCTCCAAAATATCAATCAAGCGTTTGTGTGTTCGGATCTCAAACTGCTCCCGAGACTTCTTATCAACATGGGGAGACCTCAA
>CAZRYI010000105.1:0-7203 GCA_964604255.1 uncultured Nitrospirota bacterium | reverse complement strand
GACGGCGTTTGGTGCGTGAAAGACCTGAAAAACTAGCCGTCCCAGAAATACCAAATGAAACGTGGTCGATGGATTTTATGAGCGACCGTCTAAGCAACGGGAGACGGTTTCGGACATTTAATGTCCTTGACGACTTTAACAGAGAAGGGCTTGGCATTGAAGTGGATGTGTCCCTCCCCTCAGAGCGAGTGACGCGATCACTGGATCGCATTATAGAATGGCGGGGTAAACCCAAGACCATCCGATGTGACAACGGGCCGGAATATATCAGCAAAACACTGGCACTTTGGGCTTTGAATCGAGGCATCACCCTTGCTTTTATTCAGCCAGGTAAACCACAACAAAATGGCTCTGGACTTATAATAATGATCGTCCTAATATTGGGGGGATTACCATATGACTTCAACTCAGAAAATATTTGAATATCAAATTTGGCATTTGTTCTCATTAATCTTACTAATTCTTGCTATAAAACTTTACATATCCAATAGCCTAAACATACTTGATGGTTCATTCTGGGGCATAAGTACAAGCTCATGGTTTTGGCTGGCGATAGCCATCCCCATTATTCATCAAATTTATGTTTGGTTAGTCTGGAGGTTTGAACTCTACCTAAGAGTATTTTCAAAGCAATTAGGAGTAAAGCGAGCATTTAAGCTTTACGCGGCAGGGTTTTCTGTTCTTTTTATTTGTCGCCTAGTTACAATTATTTTTCTTGCAACAAGTAGTAAAAACACACTGGCATTAAACCCTATTTTTGCGTATGTGTTTGCAGCATTGATTACGCCACTTGTCATTTTCCTTTTTTATTCAGTTAATAAGTATTTTACTGTTGAAAGAGCATACGGGATTGATCATTTTGATAAAAACTACAATGAACCATATGTGAAAAAAGGTATATTCAAATATACTGATAACGGAATGTATGTTTTTGGTCTTATGATCCTCTATTTACCAGGGTTGCTATTTTTATCCGAGATTGCACTATTGGTTGCGCTATTCAATCATGTTTACATTTGGGCACACTACTACTTTACTGAAAGACCCGATATGATAGAAATTTATGGCAATGCCCCGTAGGCATTACAGCATAAGTAAAATCAGACGCAAACTTTGCTGTTCCTAGTTTGCACTTCATAGCTTGCTTGATGGCCCTGAAAGACAAAGCCCATCAAATCAGTCAAGCAGAAGCACGGTGCTTATTTCAAATTTTAGCCTTTCTTTTCTTCTCAGTTCCTTCATTTCGTGGAGCGGAATATATTATTTACAAAGATGAATTTTCTTTCAATAAAATTAGCCCGTCAATTGATGATTCCGAAAATAATGGGGAGGTAATTAACTTTATTTATTCCATCAAAAATATTGATCATAAAAGTGGGTGATTTTTTAATTCGTTGCGCAACCTGAGCGAGTTATAAACTTTCGGCATTTGTAAAACGCGCATTTTTTTGATTTTTAAGTGAAATTTTCATTTGAAATTTAGTGAAAGGATTTTTGGGCGTTGCTTGGCAAAATTGGAAATGTTGAAAAACCGTGTACTTCTCATGAAAGTTAGAAAGTGAAAAATCAAGCAAAAATTGGAGTAAGGGTTGAAACTAAGAGAAGCCATAAAAAGCTTGAAGGCTAATGTAGCGATAGCAACTGCGAAAGAGATTTCATCAAACGAAGGTGTAGATTGGGAAGGTGGAGCTAAATTCATTTTCTCAATTATTGCAAATGATCTTGAGCGGGTTCCCAGCAATATTGGTGGAAAAAGTGATGACGAGCGAGATGTGATCAAAAAATGGTTATTGAAGTATCAGGGAGGTTTTGATGGCAGAGCATCAAAACGTGTCTCCAAACCGCCAGGGACAGTTTCGGATCCAATCATTGAAAAAATAGTCGGTTCCCGTTTAGGTGATCTCACCGATGGGGACTTGGCGAAAATAATATTCGCTCATCGTTTAGGAATGTCCGCAGAAAATATTCTTGGATTGATTCTGGAAGAGTATTTGGCTGAAAATTTAAAAGAAAAAGGCTGGTACTGTGCATGGGGTGAGACGGTAAAGTCGGTCGATTTTGTAAATGAAGATGGAAGCTTACTTCAAATTAAAAACCGAAGTAATTCAGAAAATAGTTCGAGTAGTGCGGTGCGTGATGGTACCAAAATAGAAAAATGGTACAGAATTAAAGCGGGTAGAGTTGAATATATGTGGTTCCAATTAAATAAAATTTGTGGAACTGACAACCTATCTGAAGACAGTTTTGTCGATTTTGTGAAAAAGACAATGGTATCAAACCCAGATTGCCTCGCTGTTGAGGATGAGAATCCTTGGAAATAACATTGTTGAAGATTCAATCATCCAAACTACATTTTTTGTTGGGTTAAATGAGGCTGTAAAGCTTTGTTGTATGCTATAAGAAATTGTTGTTCCCATTCACTATGACCGGTATTTTTATATCTTGAGTAGCAAAACCCGATAAATTGTTTGGTCTTTTCTTTTTTTAAAAGAGAAAAAATTAATTTTCCTACAGCAAGACCTAAGCTGGAGGGGACGGCGTTCCCGACCTGCTTATATTTCTGAATGAGGGGGCCAGTTAATTCCCAATCATCTGGAAACTCCTGTATGCGTTTGTATTCCTGTATGGATAGTGGTCTATCTTCTTCCGGGTGAGCTAAATCGGTTGCTGGCATCGCAGGGTGAGTAACGACTGTTGGCGAGGGTCTGTTCCAGCCCAATCTCCTTAGAAATCCGGTTTTTCCACCACCAGCATAAAAGGATTTTCCCAAAGCTTCTTTTTGTAATTGTTCGGGTAAATTTTTCCAATTTTCACCAGGTTTTAACATTTTATAATATTTCAGTCGCTTCTCAGGAAAATTTAAGTGTTGATGTTCTTTTAAACCTTTTACCGCTTGCTTGAAGGTTTTCCATTTTGGCAATCCGTATTCCTTTTTTTCGGAGTGAGTTGGTAACAAATACGGAGGAGTTTTGCCATCTCTGGCGCAAACAATTATTACGCGCTCTCTTATTTGCGGCGCACCAAAATTTGCAGAGTTGTAGAGATTGAATGAATAGGAATATCCTGATTTTTTTAATTTAGACAAGATGAAATACAAAGCTCCACCTTTCATTTCATCAGCTGTTAAGTCAGGAAATTCTGGGCCTCTTTCATCGTGAGGTCTATGATCCATAGGACAGGACAGTAAACCTCTCACATTTTCAATAACAATATATTTGGGATTTAATTCAATAGCTAAATCAATATATTTTAGAAATACATTGCCTCTATCGTCGTTGAATGCCTTGCGTTTCCCTGCTGTACTAAAAGCCTGGCAAGGTGGTCCCCCGATTATGAGATCAATATCATCTTCATCTGTGAGGCCAGAGGCGTCCAATATATCTTGCTTGGAATAATTGTTTATGTCACTTAATAGCGCCATATTGGGTTTGTTAATGGCAATTGTCTGACGGCAATATTTATCAATTTCACATGCAAGTCGAACATCAAAACCCGCTATTTCAATACCAATATCGAGTCCCATTGCACCAGAGAAAAAACTGAGCGCTATCGGTCTGTTTTTTGCGGCTTTTTGAACTTCGTAGGCGGCATGATTTTCTGCAACCACATGAGCCGTTTGTAATCCATAATGTTGGACTGATTTTTGTTCAAGCATCCATGAACGTCCAAACTTTGTAGCTGCTAGATTACCCATACGGCATAATGTACGCACCCGCTGTTCACTAATATTGAGTGCATTAGCAGCTTCCTTTGTTGTTATATTGGTACTCATATTTTCAGCCCTTTACGAAACATTTAGTGAGTACCAATTTTATCAATATTATTTTGGTTGTCAACGCAAAAATAGCCTCTCCGAGTTACGACATTAAAAAAATATTCAACCCTTAGCTTAACAATTTATAAGGGCTTCGTTGTATTCAACTTTATGGTTGATCATTCGGATAATAAAAAACTCACTGAATTACTTAAAGCCGTGAGTGATATAAAACCCGCCGCGCCCTTTTAAGGGGGCTCTGCCAGCAAGGTGCCAGCCGAGCGACGGACTTAGCTGACGATTATGATCTGTCGCTTAATGCAATCTCCAAACATATCAAAGTATTGGAAAAAACGGCGCTTGTAACACACAAAACTATTGGCAGAACCCATTGGATTGAAGCGAATATAAAACGAATTGCTTTAGCTGAAAACTAGTTCAAAGAACTGAAATCATTCTGGGGACTGCGGCTAAAAATCCTGCGAAAAAGAGAGATGACATCCTCTAAAATAATATAAAGACAAGGGATGATAATCAGGGTAATTGCCGTCGCAAACAAAATTCCGAAACCTAAAGAGATTGCCATCGGAATGACAAATCGGGCTTGTCGGGAGGTCTCAAAAATCATTGGGGCCAGTCCACCGAAGGTGGTGAGGGTGGTTAATAAAATGGGTCGGAAGCGGCGGATACCTGCCATAAGAATGGCTTCCTGAGGGCTCGCACCTGCGTTGCGTTGTGTATTGGCAAACTCAACCATGACCAAGGCGTCGTTCACCACAACGCCGGAGAGGGCGACGATGCCCATCGCACTGATGAGGCTTAAATTGTAGCCCATGAGGATGTGGCCGATGATGCCTCCGAAAATTCCAAAAGGAATGGCTGCCATCACAATCATAGGTTGTACATAACTGCGAAAAGGGATGGACAAAAGCATGTAGATCCCCAGCATTGCCATGATAAATCCAAAACCCAGGCTGGATAAACTTTTTCGCATTTCGGCTTGCCGGCCTTCAAAGCTGAAGCTCAAACCGGGATAATTTTTCAGTAGCTCCGGCAGGATGTCTGATTTCACGACTCCCAGTACTTGGTGGGTTTCGCCGATGGGCACCACGTTGGCCGTTACCCAAACTGTTCGACGATTTTTGTGGCGGTTGATGGCTGTATAGGCGCGGCCACGTTCCACCTCGGCCACTTGCATCAGCGGCACATCCCGACCGGCGGGTGTCCGAATCAGCAAATGTTCGATGTCATACTCGCTGGCCCGTTCAGATTCCGGCAGTCGCACCATTACTTTTACTTCATTTCGACCCCGTTGCTGACGCAGGGCTTCCTCACCGAAAAAAGCACTTCTGACTTGTTTTGCGACTTCCCGTACCGTCAGGCCCAGGCTTTCTCCTTCTGGAAGTAGTCGAAAATCGAGTTGCTGTTTTCCGGCAGCGAAACCGTCGTCAATGTCTTTAACATTGGGAAATTCTTTCAAGGCATCCGCCAACTTTGCGCTGGCTAAATCCAAAATCGCGACATCACGGTGACTCAATTCCACGGTGATGCCCGGTCCTCGACCCGGCCCACCACGATCCGACTCAAAACGAAGAGCCTCTAAATCCGGTAATTGCCCGGTCTTCTCCCGCCAGAATTCGGTCATCACCCCTGTGCCAATCGGACGTTTTTCCGGGTCGGTGAGATAGACGGTAACTTCCACCACGTTTTCATTGATTTTTGCACGGACGCCCTGTGCCAATTTCGATCCGCCATTTTCCGCAATCACTTCATCAGCGGTGAATACCAGCCGATCCCGTACTTGTTCGACTTTGGACATTGCGCTGCCATAGGGCAAAGTCGCGATTGCGACAGCCTGATCGGCCTCAATTTTTGGAAAGAGCACAAAACCGATACGGCCGCTTTGGACATAAGCCAGGATGATTATGAGGGAGGCGATGCCGATGGCGATGCACACGTAGCGAAAGCGAAGACAGAAACTCAAAAAAGGCCCGAAGCGCTTGATGACCCAGGCCGAAAAAGCGGTGCTGAACTTTTGCTGATGTTTGTGCAAAAAATGGGTCAAGGTGCCCGGCTTTTCTTTTTCGCCGTGGGCAACGTGGGCAGGCAATACAAACAGGGCTTCGACCCAGGAGATGATGAAGACACTACACACAACGAGCGGCAGGGTCTGGAAAAGTTTTCCCATCTGTCCCGGCACAAAATAGAGAGGGCTGAAGGCCACAATATTGGTCATGATGCTGAAGGAAATGGGAATGCCAACATCTCTGGCCCCTTTGATGGCCGCCACAACAAAACCCTCGCCCTTGCTGCGATATTCGTAAATATTTTCTCCGGCGATAATGGCGTCATCCACAACAATGCCCAGGGCAATAATAAAAGCAAACATCGATACCACGTTGATCGTGACGCCAAGGAAAGGCAGGAAGAGAAAGGCCCCTAAAAAAGAGGTCGGGATGCCCATTGTGACCCAGAAGGCCAGCTTAAACTCCAGAAAAAGCCCCAACAAAACCAGAACCAATAAGAGCCCGTAAAATCCGTTTTTGAGCATCAGGTTGAGACGCTGGCGATAAACCTTTGAGCGATCCCGGTTGATTTCGAGGCGGATGCCCGGTGGCAGGTCGGCTTCGATTTCTCGCAAGTCATCTCGAACCGCATCCGAAATACCAATTGGCGTTTGCTCACCCACACGATAGACATCAATCGCCATTGCCGCTTTGCCGTTGTAACTCAAAAAGCGATTGCTCTGCTCGAAACCTTCTTCTACATTGGCGATGTCTTCCAGATAAAGCACTGAGCCTCCGGCCGTGGTGACGATGGGAATTTGTGCAAACTCCCTGGCCCAGTCACGACGTGCTTTCATCCGCAGCAATATTTCTCCGCTTCGGGTTTCAATCGCCCCGCCCGGCAGTTCAATCGCGGTAGCCCTAATTTTTTGTGCAATACTTGCCAGACTCAAGTTGTAGGTACGCAAGGTTTCCATCGGCACTTCAATGCTGATTTCGATGTTGCGCGCGCCGCCCAGCTCAACCTGAGTCACTTCCGGGTTTTGAAGGATGCGATCACGCGCTTCTTCGGCCAACTCGCGCAAGACCCCTTCATCGGCATCTCCGAAAATCACGACGGACACCACGATGCGCCGACGTGTGGGAATCATCGCACTCGGTGCTTCAGCTTCTTCCGGAAAGGTGCTGATGCGGTCGATCTGCTGCTGGATTTCCTGAAAGGTTTTTTGTGCATTCCCGCCTTCTTCCAGATCGGCCACGATGAGGGCTGAACCTTCATTGGCTGTGGAGGTGATTTCGTCCACCCCGTCGATGTTGCTGATGGCTTCTTCAATGGCCAGGATAATGCCCTGCTCAACCTCCTCCGGGCTTGCGCCGGGATAGGCCATGCTGATTCTGACTTGATCCAGATCAAAACTGGGAAAGACCTCTTTTTTGATCTTC
>CAZRYI010000104.1:0-7267 GCA_964604255.1 uncultured Nitrospirota bacterium | reverse complement strand
TCAATCTTTAATCTGGCTTTCTCCCTTGGCAGCTCAACAACATGGCCCAAGCCATAAACCACCGTCTCTTCATTCACGATCGGAAAGGGAAGGACTGTCTTGGCAATATCTCTAAGGTCAATGTCGTTGTATCCGGGAAAAGAAACCTTCTTGGGGTGGGAATTTTCTGCGACGCGGGTTTTGATTTCATAGTGGGCTTTGAAGACGGATGCCTGATCGTGGGAATAAATTTGCCAAAAGCTGAAACCGGGCGGCAGCCAGAATAAAGGTTGTCCGAGGGAGAACACCCCTTTTATTTCCTGGTTTATGGTGGAGGGGTAGCGATAGTTTTCTTCTGTGATAATCGTGCCTTGCCCCGTCGGCACAATCAATCGCCTAAAAAATTTTGACCGGTTTTCAAAGGCAAGCTTAATGCGAACAGAGTGCCAGCCACCGCTTGGCGGCGACAGAGACATACTCAGAGGCAAGAGACCCAGTTGGCTTGAGGAAATAGGTCTTTTCTTTTTTTTAGTCTGCCCCGAGCTTGCTTTCGCAATGGATGTACCCAGTGATGTTTCAGAGGGCACAATAAATTTAAAATAAAACAAGGTAAGTACGGCGAGCACACAAGCGAGGGATGTAAATCCCCTTCTTTTGCCTTTTGTACCGGATCGACGTATTCTTTTACCTTTACGCCCTCTGCGGCCGCTACTTATAACAAGTCCACTTAGTTTGCTAATACTACTCGCTTTTCTTCGACGACGACGTCTTCTCCGCTTTTTTTGAGGCGGCAAAGTCTCTTCGGAAGAAGCGAGAAGCGTTTCGGGCTCCTGCTCAGAAACAGGAGGACTGAAATCAGTGAGTCTCCGTGTTGCTTCCAGATGTCCCGGCTCAATCTCCAGCACTTTTTGCAGGAAGTTCAAACGCTCCTGATCGCTTTCCGAAACACGACTGAGCCATAACCAGGCATTCAGATCCCTAGGACGGTGTTTCACAACATCAAGCAAAAGTGTGCGCCCTAAGGACTTCCGTCCTTCACGAATCGAGGCAATGCCCACCTCCAACTGTTTATCTAAAGCATTCACTGCAATCTTGGCCTAAATTCACGGAATAACAATTTCCAAACAAACCGACTTATTTCCATTTAAAGCCACAATATCTTCATATTTTACAACTAAACTTAACAAGTTGTCCATTAAGTTTCCGGGTTTTGATAAAAGTATATTGTCCTGTAGGTATTGGTTTTTCGTTATTTTTATTTTAAACTCCCCTTGCTAACCCTCAACACGTCATATCCATATTAAAAGGAACGATATGTTTGGAAAACTGCTTTTTCTTTTTATCCTGGTTCCCTTCATCGAAATCTCTCTGCTCATCAAGCTGGGGAGTCTCATCGGTTTTTGGCCGACACTGCTCATTCAAGTGGTCACCGGCATATTGGGAGCCGCGCTTGCAAGGCTTCAAGGGCTCATGGTGTGGGGAAAGATTCAGGCAGAATTACAGCTTGGAAACGTCCCGGCGGAAGACATGCTCAACGGGGTATTGATTTTTGCCGCAGGCATCGTTTTGATGACACCGGGTTTATTGACCGATATTCTTGGCTTCGCGCTTCTCATTCCAACAACACGAAACCTCTTTAAAAGATGGCTCCGCCGACAATTTGACGCACGGCTTGCCTCAGGCAGAGACCGCTTTATTCGTCCATTCTGAACTTAAGAGTCGCTGATTAAATCCAGCCTGTAGTTTTTCAAAAGGTTTCAGGAGGAAAAGCCGAGGATCAACATTTCCCTAACGCGTCACATACATCGCATCCGATGTCCCCAGTAGCAGCTCAAATGAGCCGTTTTCTTCGATATCAGCAAATGACATACTGTTTTGCTGTATGCGTCCAAGAAGCATGGGGGATCGCCAGATTTCGGTTCCGGTGAGTGAATCAAGTGCAATGACCTGGTTTTGGCTTGATAAAAAAGTCCCCCCTTGCTTGGAAACAGAAACATACAAATTTTTGGCTCCTGTTATATGCGGTGCCACAGCCAGTTCTGTAATTGAACCCGAAACATCATAGCTTGCCTTTTGAGCAAAGGTATCACCATCATAAATCCAGATGGTGCTTTTTGGAGCACTAGAGAAAAATGGGTCAGAAACACTGACCACGATATCGACCCGACCATCACCATCAATATCATCCACAACAAGGCTGCCCACATCATTCAATGTTTCCTGCCACCCCAGAATGTATACCTCAGGGCTGGTAGGGCAAAGGCTGCCACATTTTTTATAGACAGAGATCGTGTTGTTTGAAGTGGCAATAATCTCCAATACGCCATCGCCCTCAAGATCCGCCACAGCAATATCAAATGCGAAAAACCCCGGCAATTGAGTGCTATTCCACAACAAGGTGGCATTCCATACGTCGTGTGCAAAGATATAGCCATCCCGGGTTAAGGTGATGAAGTCGTCACGACCATCTCCATTAAGATCTCCACGGGCAACAGCTTGTCCCACTCCGATATCGATAGATGAGATCCATTCATTCAAATTTTCGGCAAAGTCATAGGCCGTAAAATATCCATCATATAATGTCGAGGTGGTGAGAAAAATTTCGTCAATGCCATCACCGTCGTAATCAACACCCTCCATCGCTGCACGGTCGTTCCAGTTGCTGCCAATTTCATCACTGATTGTCATTCGGCTTGTGATGGAATCTATGGCGACCAAATGAGTCCCTTTGAATCCGTTATCGGCTGATGGCGACGCAAAAACAAGCTGTTTCTGGTCAGTTGAAGTTGTCAGTAAGCGCCCCCCAACAAAGGGGCCATCCAGTTCTTTAGGATTGTTATTCGTCCACTCCACAGCAATTGTTGGATTTAAGCCCGCAACAACCAGAGAATCCGGCCCGCTGCTTGATGTTCCGGTAGCCCAGGCAAACTCCAGATCTTTATCCCCATCGGTATCCCCTACAGCAAGACTGGAAACACCATGATTCTGAGAATTAATCGTCCATTGCTCAACACCTGCTCCTGTAGCGCCATCGTAAGCTGTGACATTTCCCCATTGAGCATCTCCAATAAGGATCTCGGCTTGAGGATCATCATCAATATCAGTCACGAGTAATGCACCAATATTAAATTTCGAAATTTCCCAAAGAGGTGTCTTCAGTGCGGCATTATAAACCGTGACCTTATCCCAACGTTCCGCACCGACGATTTCTTCAATGCCATTGTTATCCAAATCACCCGTATCGACAAAAGCCCCAAATCCAGGGCCGTAGGTCCATTCGTTGGTGTGGGTCGTACCATCAAAAACATAGCCATTTGACGTAATAATTTCGAGAGAGGGATCACTGTCCACATTCCCGACTACCAAAGAATTCCCGAAATTTAAAGAAGCAGATTGCCACTCCAGGGTTAAATCAGCCGCATCGTAGACGTTTATTGTAGGAGGACTACTGGAAAAACCGTCGTTTGAAGCCAGGTAGATAATTTCTAAGCGTGCATCGTTATCAATATCTGCCACTCGGATAGATCGGTAGAAGGTGTAATCGTCATCAATCACCCCGATAATGTTCCGGGTGACTCCATCAAGAATGAATATGCCCGCCCCTGTTCCAACAATGATGTCCGGGTTCCCGTCTCCATTCAGCTCATGAATTTCGATGGCCGTGATGGATTTTCCCGAAGCCAAATCAAAGGGATAAACCCAATTCTGAAAATACATGTCGCTCTCATCATCAAAAACAAGCGTATACAAAAGATTTATGTTGTCCGTAACAAGAATTTCTACACGACCATCTCCATCCAAATCGGCAATGCGTATGCCATCCGCCTTGTTCGGAACAACAACACCCGTTCGCACCAAGGGTGGTAAACGTGTCGGATCCGTAATCGTTATTGACCCCGTATAACCGGCAGTTCCGCTCTCCGCCTCAACCTGGAGCCCAAAGCGAACCTCCTGAGTGTTTCCAAACATCGGACCTGAGGGTGTCCAGCTCACTTCTCCAGAAACACTGTCAATAATCAAATCACTGGGCCCAAAAACCTTTTTATAACTGATTGCAGTGCCTTCGGGACTATTCGTTTGAATCTGAAAGGTTGTTTCCTGCCCATAGGAAATTTCTGGCGGAAAGCTCACATCCATTACGGCAAGAGGGGGTTTAATCGTGCGGGATACACGGCGGGTTTCAGAAATAATGCCATCAGAAACAAGCACAGTAACGGCAACATTCACTTCACTTTCTTGAGGAAAATAGGACGCTGACAATACCGGTTGATCCTCGTTAGGAATTTCCACCCCATCAATTTCCCAGGAATAGTCGATCATTAAATTATCGCCATTCGGGTCACTGAGTACCTCAAATTCCGCCGTTAAATCGTCGGCGGAATTTGAATTTTCAGGACTGAGTTTCAAACCAGATAATTGCGGGCCCGTATTCGGAACGGGGGAACCCGATAAGTCTTTCCAAAAATAAACCCTCACATCCTCTAAAGTACCATCCCCTTCAAAGTCCACTTCTATCCGAACCCGCGAGTCTGATTGGACAAGGACATGTGCATAAGACGGCTCAAGGCCCTTCATCAAAAATGCTCCCCCACGATTGGGGTTTTCCTGGGAGGAACTGTCATACCAAAAGGGCGAAAGAGATTCGAAATCCACATAGCCTTCACTCCTAATATAAATACGGCCACTCAGTTCTTCAGAAAATAACGAAGGGTTCAAGAGATCGTCATAGCTTGTTACCAGATAATATTCTTCAAATTTTTTTGTTTCTCCATCCAACTTGTTCAGTACAACCACATTAAAAATATTGGTTTCCGTATTCGTCTCCAATGTCGTGAGGAATCGAAGGTTGCCACTCACTGAAAAGTCTACGCCGGAACCTTTGAATGACAAGGTTTGCATCAAAACTTCCAGGTCAAGGAACAGACCTCTTGCAAGATCAAAAGCGTAAACATTGAAGATCATGCGACCATCAATCGTCATTCCGCCCCCGTCGTTGAAGTTATTGTAAACGCCAGTGAATGTCCCTGAGCCATCTGGGTTTATTATGTCGTCTGAAATGGTGAATGTACCGCTGACTTTGCCCGGAATCGTTTCAGTCGCAGACTTTGATAAGATATTTTTTACGCTGCTGCTTAAAAAAGAACCCTTCCTGGCAAGAGCACGAATCCACTGCGTTGGCCTCTGTTTAAGTCCGCTATCTTCCTTTCCCTCCCCCTCCGTAAAGCCTTTTGAGACGACCGGGAGAGGCGTTGCCTCATCCCATATTTCAGAAAAAATTTTATTGGCATTGTCAATGGTCAGCGTCGCCCCGCTTGTCTTTCCCTCATAAACGACTTCTGAGAGGACGCTGCCTCCACCACCATTTCCCCCACCGCTACAGCCTAGAAAGGTCAGAGAGATAAAAAGAATGGCGTGCCAGGTAAAAAAACGGGGCAGACTTATTGCGTTCATATAGATATCCTTGGTTTTGAAATTAGGCCACGGGCAAAATGCAACACGAGAAGCTTAGCGGGTATTCTCAATTCACCAGGAGAACACAGGCATTTTCTACAGAGGTCTTCAAGATTGATTCTGATTTTTCGGATGAACGTTGTTAACGACTATGGTCTGAGCAAAACACCCGAAACCCTTTACGTTCCCAGATGCTTTTAGCAAAAAGATCAGTATTTTTCAAGCCCTATCAATTATTCAACATTTACCCCATCTCCAATTCCAGTCGCAAATTTTGGCTTCGAATGAGTGACGCCGCCCCGCAGCTAGGGGTGTATTGCAGTAGAGGCATTCACAATTGATTCAATTGCCTTCATGTCGATATTTTTTGAGACGAAGTTGGCCCAGTTTTCAATTTGCTCGTCTTCGACTTGTTTATACTTGAGTATGGGTGCGTTGATCGGCACAAGTCCTTTTCGGCTTCTCAAGTCGTCAATCAGGCGTCGTCGGAAGTTGTCATTTTCAAAGAGGCCGTGTAGGGAAGTACCAAAAATCAGGCCGTCGGAACTTGCAACACCGTCTACGTGGGCATTGGTTGCCGACTGATTTGAAAAAAGGGTTTGTTTGTTTCCGGTGATGGGCCGTGTGAGGCCACAGTGGATTTTATAGCCTTCAATCCGTTCATCTTTTTGATTAAAAAATGGGAGCATGCCCCGGCTAAACAAGGTGCAGCGTTCGGTGGTTTTTCCGGGCTGGAATTCTGTGATCACCTCTAAAAGCCCAAGCCCTGTCAGATCGCCTAAGGCCGATTCAATCTGTTTCGGGTCGATGAGCGCTTTGCCCAGCATCTGATAACCGCCGCAAATGCCGATGATCGGAATGCCTTCTTTTGCCAAAGTTTTCACTTTTGCGGCCATGCCGGAAGTATAAAGATGCCGTAGGTCTTTGCCTGTGTTTTTTGAGCCGGGCAAAATGAGCAAGTCGGGCCGACCTAATTGCGAAGCATTGCGGACAAAGCGTAGGCCGACATTCGGCTCCAGCAATAAAGGATCGAAATCGGTAAAGTTTGAAAGTGTGGGGTGATGGACAATGGCAATGTCGATTTCTGCTTCTCCATTGGCACGGATCGGGAATTTTAAGGCGTCCTCTTCACTCAGGTCGAGCTCGGGATTAAAGGGAATCACTCCCAGCGTGGGGCGGCCGGTTTTGTTTTGCAAAAATTCCTTGGCTGGATCAAAGAGTCTTTGATCTCCCCGAAATTTGTTAAAAATGAATCCTTTCACATGGGTTCGTTCTTCTTCCGACAAAAGCTCTAAAGTCCCAACCAGGGCGGCGAGGCTGCCACCCCGGTCTATGTCCGTGACCAAGATCACCGGTGCAGTGCACTCTATAGCCACAGCCATGTTGACCAAATCGAATGCGCGTAAGTTGACCTCCGCCGGACTACCCGCGCCCTCAATGATGATGAGATCGAAGTTTTTTTTCAGATTTTCAAGGCTTTCACAGATGGCCTGCCACTTGATTTCCCTCAGGGCTTTATTTTGATGAAATTGCGCAAAAGCAGAAACATCTGCATAGGGTTTGCCCTTTAAAATCAGTTGCGCCTCTTTTTCGGCCTTGGGTTTGAGCAGGATGGGATTCATTTCAACGACCAGTTCTGAGCGCGCAGCGGTGGCCTGAAGCGCTGTCGAACGACCGACTTCACAGCCATCCGCTGTCACAAAAGAATTAAGCGCCATGTTCTGCGCTTTGAAAGGAGCGACACGCAGGCCCTTATTGGCAAAAATCCGGCAGAGCGCGGCGGTGATCACACTTTTGCCAACATGCGATCCCGTGCCTTGAATCATGAGGAATTTTG